>PAWP01000083.1 GCA_002714125.1 Gammaproteobacteria bacterium | reverse complement strand
ACGAATGCGGGCATCATCGTCAAGCGCATAGCCCAGCTTGACCCAGGGACCGTAACCCTCAGTAGCGACAACACCAGTTCCCATTCTCGGCATTGTGGCGTTCCTCTGAGCCGGGATCGTCTGGTAGGTATCGTACTTTTTGTGTTTGCCAGACGTTGCCGCCATCGCAGGCTGAACCGGCCACAGACGTCGGTCCATTCCAATAGTAATTTAGCCAGAGATAGGTCATGTCGGCGAGCGCGAAGAGGGCCATGATGCCTCGTTGTTCCGCGGCTGCCTGGCTATTTGGTAGCTGGTTGATGCTGGTGCACGGAACATGTGTCCATGCTGACTCGCCGGGCGAGGTCGATCGACTTGTATCGCGCTGGGTGAACCTTGAGCAGCAACGCACGGCATTGCAGAGGAATTGGCGGGAGCGTCAGCGTGTAGGAGAACTCCAGCTAACGCTCCTGCAGCAGGAGACGTCGACGTTGACTAGATTTCTCGACAATCAGGAGCGTGACCTTGGCGATGTGGATGCACGGCGCAGTCAGGTCACGGCTGAGCAAAGTGAAATCGAGTCGCGCCAGGATCGGCTGGAGCAGGATTTGCCTATATGGACGGGTCGGCTGGAAGCAATGCGGGACCGGTTGCCGCCCCCGATGCGGGAGCTTTGGGTGCAGGCGCGTGTCGAGGTTGCCGATGGTGAAGCACCGCTGACTCAGCGCCTGACTGTGCTGCTCAAGCTGCTCTCGGACCTGGCCGATTTTGACCGTCGGATTGCCCTGCACCGGGCAACCATGGATATTGATGGGCGCACGCTACAGGTTGAACAGGTTTATCTCGGACTCTCCCATGGCTGGTATCTAACCGCTGATAATGCGAGCGCCGGAGCGGGGAGAGCGACGGCTGAAGGCTGGCGCTGGCAGCACGATGCGCTTCAAGCCGCTGACCGCGAAGCGCTCCGCGCGCTGATCGAGGCCAGCCGCTCTCCCGCCGTAGCAGAGCTGATCTCGCTGCCCATCGAGCTGCGGTGATTACATGCGTGTATGCCCTTACAGTTTTTATCTGGCACTGTGTTTGCTCGCTGCTGGCCTTTGGCCAGCTCCGGCAGGCGCCGCACAGGATCTGCAGGGAGTCTTTGCAGATTTGAGAGACGATATACAAAGCGCGCAGCGCGCACTTGCTGCGGAGCAGTACCAGATCGAGCTCAGCATGGCGGCGCTTGCGAAAAAAATCGACATCGAGGGAGCGGGCCTGCGTGATCTGCGTCAGCGTGTGGAGGTGGTGCGGCGGACAGCCGATGAAAGTGCGCTCAGTCTGGAGACGCTGCAGGGTCGTCTTCAAGAATGGCGCGCGCAGGATGCCTACCACCGCAATTTGCTCCGCGACTTTGCTGAACGTCAAGGCGTCGCGATCGGGTCCTCCGGCCATCATGGCGCGGTGGCTTCCGCACTAGCTCGTCTTGAGCAGAGTCTTCAACCGGCCTTCGGACCGGCGACCGTATCGCGGCCGAGCGGTGAACTTGTCACCGCACAGCAACTTCGTCTGGGACCGATCCGATGGTACAGACTTGGTAGCGAGTCCGGTCTGCTGGTGCAGACCGCAGACGCGGTGCCAAAGACGGCGCTGGTGTTTGAAGACGACGCGGACGCAGACCTGCGCGGCGTTCAGCGCGGCGAAGCGGGACGACTTGTCTTCGATCCAACCGTTGACCGGCTGTTGGTCTCGCGGGTTGGTGACCAGACCCTGATCGACCACCTGCGTGCTGGTGGGTTGTGGGTGATCCCCATACTCGGTTTTGCCCTGCTTGCGCTTGCAATAGGCCTTGGCAAGGCGGTTCAGTTCGCGCGTTTACCCAATCTGCAGCCCGTGTTGTCGGGATCGGCTGAGGGTGTCGACTGGGCTGAGCATCTTGCGCCGCCGCAGCAGGCGATGCTGGCGGCGGTGAGTGCCGCAACTTCTGCGGAAGACCGGGATGAGCGCCTCTACCAGTTCCTCGTCATGGAAAAGCAGCGTGTCGAGCGTTTCTTGGGTGCAGTTGCCGTCACTGCAACGGTGGCGCCCCTGCTCGGGTTGCTGGGAACCGTCTCGGGCATGATCACTACGTTCGGGATGATGACCATCTTTGGTGCGGGCGATCCTGCCATCGTATCGGGGGGTATAAGTGAAGCGCTGGTGACGACTGAGATGGGCCTTGTGGTTGCAATCCCCGCGCTGATCATTCATGCGCTGCTCGCTCGTAAGTCGGGCGCCTATTTGCAGCAGCTTGAGGCGACGGCGATCGCGCTGACCTCGCCTGCCCTGACTGTAACCGCTGCATCCGGAGGTGGGCGTGGATAAGTGGGCTGCGTTGCAGCACCCGGTTGTGGTGATCATTTCGCTGACTGCATTCTGTGGGTTTGCTTGGGTGGCGGAGCTAATGCTTGCGGCCCCGCGGGGTCGGGTCTGGTGCACCCGCTGCGAGCAGGCCCTGCCGGCACTGCGTGCGCTCTTCAACGCGCTGCCATTGCTGGGTTTGCTCGGTACGATAGGCGGTCTGATGGACACCTTTCGGCAGATGCAGCGGTTGCACGGCTTTGATGTCTCACTGTTGGTCAGCGGCGGTATTGGTGATGCGATGGTGACCACGCAGGTTGGTTTGCTGATGGTAATTCCGGGCTGGGTAGCGCTCGCTGCATTGACCGGGATGCTGGCGCGGGCTGACGCGACCGCCGGAGCAGGTGTATGAGCCGACAGGGCCTGCTACAACGGTTGCGTGAGTCCGATGAGACACGGGTAGAGCTCTCACCGCTGATCGATGTTGTGTTCATATTGCTGATCTTCTTCATTGTCTCGACAGTGTTTGTTCGCGAAGCCGGNGTTGATGTTGAGAAGCCCAACGCGCTCTCTGCCGAGTTGCTGGANCGCCGCGTGCTGATTGTGGCGGTAACCGCCGGCAACGACGTCTACTTTNGTGGGACCAATGTGGGCGTTGATGGCGTNAGGGCGACGCTCGAGCCTTTACTTCGGCAGCGTCAGCAANCGGTGGTGGTGCAGGCAGATGCCGCGGTACGCACTGAGATTNTGGTCAAGGTGATCGACCAGGCGAATCTAGCNGGCGCAAGCAGTGTTCACATTGCTACCGANCAGNNACGTTAGATGACTACGTTGTATCACAAGCTGCGCGCNGCANTGATCAGTCTGNTCCTGGTNACGNCGTTGATGGCGTCGCTCTTTGTCGTCCNTGCCATTGANCCGCCCGAGCAGTTGACGCTACGCAGAGTAGCGCTGGCTTTGCCGCCGCCGCCACCACCAACGATTGCTAGACGGCGTATTGCGAGCGAGTCGCCTCGGCTGAACGTGCTGCCAACGGTCAGCGATGCGCTGCCACTTTTGCAAAGCGCGCTCGTGGTTGAACCCTTTTCGGCTGAAAGCCTGCCAGAGCCCGCGTTCGTGCTGGACGCACNAGAGTTCCAGAACGTGCTCACGATCGACTGGCAGGGTTTNAACTTGGATGAGCTCGACGACACGCCGCGTCTGCTTACTGATCTTGATATGCGATTTCCGCAGGGCATGATCGATCGGGGCATCAAGCGCTTCAAGGTAGAGCTTAGTGTCATGATTGATGAAGGCGGCAGGGTGTTGCTGCGAGACATCGTTCTGAACCCCTACCCTGAGGTAAATGACCGGATCNGGTCCCTGCTCGTGCGTGCGCGCTTTACANCGCCTATCAAGGACGGGACTGCGGCNCGCGCAGTGTTCATCTGGCCCATCGAGTTCCGAACAGATGGGTAGCCGGAACACGCTGCACTCTACCTTGCTGAAGGCTGCCGGGGCGTGCCTGGCCTGGCCCCTTGCCTGGGCTGAGATCGAGGTTAGGGTGGATGAGCCGGCGTACACCTTTGCGGCAAACGGAGAGCTCACCCTCGATCGCGATGCGAAGCTCGTCGCGTCCGAATATGCGCTGGCAGAACAGCTCCGGCCCGTGCTCGAAGCGGGCAACTATGTGCGAGCGCTCGGATTGATCGANTCGTCAGTGCAGGCCGGTACAGGCGAACCGCCAAGCGCTGCATTGCTGCTGCTGGCCGCACAGCTCAGAGCGCTAAAGGGTGATTACGCATCTGCNATAGAAGACTACAAGCTTGCCCTTGTACAGATTCCACAGCTCGCCACTGCACACTCCGGGTTAGGGACGCTTTACCTAATTAATGANCAGCACGAACTCGCCCAACGCGCACTGGCGCGTGCCGTGCAATATGGCGCGAGCGACGTTCAGACCTATGCCCAACTCGGCTATTTGAATCTACGCTTGTCGAATCCTTGGAGTGCGGTGAATGCGTATGAGCGCGCACTCATGCTTGAACCTGATAATGAAGCCTGGCAAAGGGGTCTGCTTTCTGCTTTGAGTGCGGCGGGCCACAATGTTNCTGCGCGGACGCTTCTTCGGGAGATTCTGGAGAGTCGTTCGGACGACGCGTCGCTTTGGCNGCAGNGGGCCAATCTTGCTTTGATGGAAGATGACCCCCTGACCGCACTTGCGTCACTTGAGGTGTCGCTCCGGTTGGGGGACAAGAACTCGGCCAACCGCCTTGCAGCGGCACAACTGCATCTCAGTCATGGTAGCCGGCAGAGAGCAAGCGAACTGCTGCAGCAAAATCTGGCGGCAGGTGAACTGGATGTCGCATCGCTCTATCCCATCATCGAGACGTTGCGTNTGGAGCGCGACTACAGNGCGGCCAGTGAACTCCTCGTACCTTTGCTGCGAAGTGGTGGCCTCAGTCGTGCTGAAAGTGCGCTGGCATATCTGCTNCGGGGAAAANTGGCCAGAGATCAGGGTGAGCACCAGGTTGCGCTTGNAAGTTTCCGGCGGGCTGTGGAGCTCGACCCCACCAACGGCGCTGCTTTGTTGGCGCTGGGTCGACTATATGTGGGTATTGGTGACGTGGGGCATGCGGCACTCGCGTTTGAGCGCGCCGAGGTAATCCCGGAACATGCCCGGGATGCGTTGCTTGGCCGNGCGCAGGTGGCCATTGAGCGTAGGGACTACACGGCCGCTCTGAAGCTTCTACGCGAGGCTAGTTCTAGGTTCCCCGGTGGGGCGAGCCTTGATCGCCACATCGATTCGTTGGTGAATTTGACCAGCGCGGTTTCGCCTTGATTCGCTCTGGACGGTAANCTNTAATGAATTGGCTTTAGTGTTTGTGGCCAGGCTGGCGATGTCGTGTGTGCATGTCGACGGTTCCCTNGAAGCACGTTCGTTCACGTTACTGAAGGCGCNGTAGCCGCTGGCACTCGTNGCGGACAAGGTCGGNCCTGTCGTCACTGGCCAACCGCGCAGATCGACGTGTTTTGTCATCGTCTCAGCCGCCAGCCTGTGCGCTGATAGGTGGTGGGTTGTTGCGGGGAGCGGTCTGGCGCCCGCGGTTCGNGCTTGNCAGGCGGGTGGNTCCCCGAGGCCGAGGAACCGTGCCTGCCGGGCAGGGATCAGGGCTAGAGTTCGAGCGTTAGGCTGAGGCTGAACGACCTGCCGGGATCGGAGAAGCGTTCATACCCTTGGCCTTCCGCGCCACCGAAAAAGCCGAATCCTGGCGATGTCGGGCGCACGTTGTTGATGACTTCCCAGCGGATGTAGTCTTCGTCGAGCAGGTTGCGCACACCAGCAGACAGTCGCANGTCATAGGCCTCGAACTGATAGAAGGCAAACAAATCTACAGTCACCCAACCATCTGGATAGTGGAATACACCCTCCCCNTTGTTGAGGGAGGTGAGGCTGGCATCAGCGTCTTCGTCCTTCTCGTCCGTCCACACCACAAACAATGAGCCACCCCATTTGCGGTTAGGTGCATCGTAGTTGAGCCCGAGCGTCGCTGAGTCGGGCGCTGCGGTTGCGAGCACGTCGCCACCCCTAAAGCCGTTTGCGGTGGGGTCCTCGGTCTGGTTGTTGTGCTCGCCCTTCACGTGCGAGTACGCAAAGTTCATCGACCAACGCTCGCTGAACAGGAATCGGCTGTCCAACTCGAAGCCGTGAAGGTCAACGGANCCGACATTGCGCGCGCGGCCGATCTCATCCTCGGTNACGGTCACGGGGTTGCAGCCTCCACGGCCGCAGCTAAGGTAGGTAAAGGGCTGGACGTACGGGATTGTGTCAGTGGTGTTCTGGATGAGTTCATCGTAGATACTGACGAAACCCGTCAGGCGAATCAGGGTATCCGGCGTGCTGTACTCGTACGCGACCTCATAATTTGTGGAACGCTCCGGATCGAGGTTCGGGTTTGAGATTTCATCGTAGTCCGTGAAGGTCTGGCCGGTTCCAACGTCGATGAGTTGCTCTGCGCTTGCACCGAGATACAGGTCCTGCAGGGTGGGCGCCTTGAAACCCTGGCCTACCGATGCCGCCACCGTGTGATTGGGCAGGAACTCCCAGGATAGGCCAACTTCACCCACAGCCGCACCGAAGTCAGCGGCATTGACCGTATCCCCGGTTGGATCAGTGAAACTAGCGCTCACCTTGGGATCGTACTCGGTGTTGTCATAACGCAGCCCGACAAACGCGTTCCAGGTCTCATTGATAACGATCTCGTCTCGTATGTACAGGGACAGGCGGTCGGTGTCGGTCTGTGGGACCCACGTTGGATCGACGATGAAGTCGGTTTGGGCGCTCGTTGGTGATAGGGTTGCGCGCCGAATGTCGAACAGGCTGTTCTGACCGGAGCCGTTGCGTACTTCGAAGCCGTAAACCAGCGAGTGGGTAAGTGAGCCGGTATCGAATGACTTGATTAGATCGAGGCCGTATTCCGTTGACTCCTGATCGAAGGACCGGTCCTCGATGCGCAGAAAGTCATCGTCTGGGGGTGGTGTAAAAGCGGAGTAGCCAAAGCTGGTAATGCCGCGTGTATAGAGTTCCTGGTAGTCAGCCCGGAACTCTATTTCGTCCGCAAAGACAACGCTAAGGTCTGTCCAGTTTAGCCTTACGCCAAATCGGTCGCGATCATTGGTGTCATCGGCAAAGAAATCGTAATAATGGGTGGAATCCCGTGATAGCGGGATCACCTGCGCTTCTCGGGTGATGGACTCAATCACGAAACCTATTGTGAAGTTCTCGGACAGAGCGAAATTGGCCTTCGCCAACAGGGATTGCTCGTCACGGTCCAACGGGTCGGCCTGGCCTCGAGCAGGGCCGAGAATGTCATCGCCACTGTCGTGGGCCTCGGTTTCGCTGCCCTCTCGCAGGGTGATCACCATTAACCCTTCGAAAATGCCAGCACGGTTGGCCAGCGTTGCCGAAACGAGCGTCTCATCGGACCGGCTGTCGTAGGCCGTTTTGATGCCTATGTGCAGGTCATCGCGTTCAGGCTCAAGGAAATCGCTGGGGTCCTTGGTTTCATAGACAACTGAGCCCGCGAGCGCCCCGCTACCGTCAGTGACCGAATTTGCCCCCTTCGTGAGGCGCACAGCTTTGACGGTCTCAACTTCAATTGCGCCACGGCTTGAGCCAAACATGCCGTAGGGGGCAAAGGACGGTGGATTCAGGGTCTCGCCCTGATCTACGCCATCGACCGAGACTGCAACGTAATCGCCTTCAAGGCCGCGGATGTTGAATCCATCGTCGTTGAAGCGGTTACCGGAGTCGTTAACCTGAACACCCGGTATATAGCGAACCGAATCTTCGATGTTGTCTGTCATCTGGCGCTGGAGATGATCGGTTCTGAGCGCTTCNATACCAATCACTCCATCGGTACCTGCGCCGACGACCGTTTCTTCGAGTCGCTGTGCGTCTTCTGCAAATGCTGTTGACATCGCGGTGGCGAGCAACAGACAGAGCAGTGTTTGGCAGTGCTTGACCATAACAGTCCTTCTCCCTAGAGGAATCAATTTGTGGGAAATCAGGTTTCGGAGCGGAAGGCGACACCGTCTCTAGCGGGCGGTTTTAGGCTTCCCTTAAGATCGTAATGCTAGTGATTCGTATTTGCAATGNGTATTGGNATTGTTTNTGACGGCAGTACGNAGGGNTATGACTCCGGNGNAACGGTCGGTGCCGGAGGACACCGATACTAAGCTTCTGNCCTGACCTGANCTGCGCCATGANCTGGCGGTGTCCNGATACGGTTNGCGGTCGCGGCGCGGACTTGGNCTGGTCTTTTGTAATNAAGAGCTGGGGGATGGACGTCCTCCGGGCGGATACCCGCCCTCGGCGGGGGAGGNTCCCGGTCGGTNTCTGTGGTTTGCACCGGGGCCTGNCACTGATGCGTCGGCAGCCNCGATAGGAGCGTCTTGCGTTTCGAATTCTCCACGCGTACATTCGCTAATGCGAATCGTTAGCGTTTATGATCANTNGGGGAGAGTATGTTGAGGGCAGCAATAGGACTGATATTGATCATGGNGTTGCCCGCTTCNGCGGACTGCCCAGCAGCGAAGGATGCNTCGAGAATTGCCGTCGCAGGCGGTTCCCTTACTGAAATTCTTTACTTCCTGAGTGAAGAAGACAGGATCGTTGCAGTCGATACGACTTCTACCTATCCGCAAGTAGCGATGGAGCGCTTCCCTTCGGTCGGTTACGTCAGGAACCTTTCGGCGGAAGGTTTGTTGAGCCTCGAACCCACGTTGGTTCTTGGTGAAAACGACATGGGGCCGCCAGAAGTACTCGAGCAGCTCACCAAGACTGGCGTTCAGATCGTTAGTGTGGCCGAGGAACATGACGCAGCAGGGATAATTGCTAAGGTNCGGTGCCTCGCGGGCGTGATAGGCAGTGATCCCGGCGCCGCAGAACGGAAACTCGCAGCCGTCGTGCAGACATTAAGCGAAGTCCGACCGGNGCAGGCTCGCGTNGCCATGCTGTTCGGTTTGCGCCAGGGCGTGCCAATGGTTGCGGGCAGCAATACCTCNGGCCACGGCTTCCTGAAAATGTCCGGTGCCNGCAACCTGTTCGAAGATCTCGAAGGCTGGAAGCCCGTCTCGCTTGAAGCGATGGCAAAACAGAATCCTGAACTACTCGTCATGCCCCAGCGGGGTTTAGATGCATCCGGCGGCAGGGACGGTGTGCTCGGGCATGCTTCGGTACGCCTGACCAGCGCGGGTAAGAGTGGATCGCTGGTTGCCAAGGACGGCATGGCTATGCTGGGTTTCGGGCCACGAACCCTTACAACGGCAGCCGAGTTTGCTGGCGAGCTGCGAACCCACAGGAAATCGGATGGCCGCAGCGATTGAAACAGAGGAAGGCGACAGGCCTTCACGACCAGCGGATCGCAATCGGTTGATCCTCTCGGGCCTGGCGTTGGCGTTGGTCGCCACGTTGGCATTTGCGCTGGGACAGGGCGCGGTGCAACTGTCGCTGCTTGACATCGTGTCGGGTACCGCAAGTGAGTTCGACAAGACCGTATTGCAGGAACTGCGCGGTCCCCGCGTGCTGTTGGCTGCGTTTGTCGGCATGGGCCTCGCGCTGTCCGGTGCCGTGTTGCAGGGTCTGTTCCGCAANCCGCTAGCTGATCCTGGGCTGATCGGAGTGTCGAGCGGTGCGGCGCTTGGGGCGATCACGGTCATTGTGCTAGGCAACGTCTTCGATGTGCCGGATTGGNTTGCACCCTATCTGCTGCCTGTNGCCGCGATCAGNGGCGCCGCACTTGTTACGACTTTTCTGTTCGTTTTCNCCCGTCGGTTTGGCCACTTCAGCATGATCACGGTGCTTCTGGTCGGGATTGCGATCAATGCAATCGCAGGTGTTGGCATCGGAATCTTCCAATACATCAGCGACGACGCCCAATTGCGTACGCTAACTTTCTGGATGATGGGTAGNTTTGGCCGTTCGAACTGGACGACTACNCTGCCNGCCGTCGTCCTGATTGGAGTTGGCGTATCGATCCTGGTGAGGGACATCCGTGCACTCGACCTCATTCAACTTGGCGAGGCAGAAGCCCGCTACCTTGGCGTCGAGGTTGAAGCGCTGAAGCGCAGGATTATCTTTGTTGCAGCGGTAGCATCGGGGGCCGGCGTTGCNGTGGCAGGTATGGTCGGGTTNGTGGGTCTGGTTGTACCGCACCTCATCCGTTTGCTGGGGGGTGCCGCCCATGCGGTGGTACTGCCCGGTTCTGCCCTGCTGGGTGCTGCACTTGTTGTGGGCTCGGACCTCGTAGCGCGTACAGTGATCGTTCCTGCTGAAATCCCTGTGAGCCTGGTGACGAGCGCGATCGGTGCGCCGTTCTTTCTCTGGTTGATCACCCGGGTNCGAGCGATATGACNCTCNGAGCTGACGCGGTAACGGTTGAGTTGGGTGGCGTACGCATTGTTCAAAATGCCGACTTGGTAGTNGCGCCAGGCGAGCTGGTGGTNTTACTTGGCCCCAACGGCGCTGGCAAGTCAACGCTGTTGCGCGCGATGGGCGGTGAGCTCCCGGTGACCTCGGGNAGGGTACTGGTCGAAGAGATTGAGCTGGATCAACTGTCGGCCGCCAATCAGGCCCAGCGCCGTGCTGTGCTTTCGCAGGCACACAGCGTTGTCTTTGACTTCTCGGTAGACGAANTCTTGCGCATGGGCTGGACGTTGGGTGATCGATACAGCATGGACATGCGCGAACGCGCTCTCAAAGAGATCACAACGGAATGCGAGCTCGAAGCACTGTGCGNGCGACGATTCAACTCCCTGTCTGGAGGGGAGCAGCGGCGAGTGCAGTTTGCGCGNGCTTTGCTGCAGATATGGCGACCGGACGATCGGGATCGACGTTACCTGCTGTTGGACGAGCCTACGGCGAATCTGGACCTGGCGCACGAGTTGCTGGTACTGCGCCGCGCACGCAGCCGTGNCGAGCACAATGTCGGCGTTCTAGCCGTGTTACACGACCTTAATCTGGCTGCACGATTTGCCGATCGGATCGCACTGCTCTCGACAGGCCGTATTGTTGCGACCGGCACGCCGCATGAAGTGCTAAGCGACGGGCTTCTTACCAGCGTATATCACACTGACATTACTGTGGAGGACCATGCAACACATAACCGCCTGGTCGTCTATACCTGACTGGAACGTGTCTAAGACAACGAAAACAAGGGGAGTATTTCCAAATGTTTATAGCAATGAATCGATTCAGGATTGCGCCGGGGATGGGCGATGGATTTGAGGAGCTGTGGCGCCAGCGTGAGTCATACCTGTCTGAAGTGCCGGGCTTTCGTTCCTTCGCGCTGCTCAAATGAACCGAACGAGAGGACCACACGCTGTATGCCTCGCACACCATTTGGGAGAACAAACAGGCATTTGTCGATTGGACCGAATCCGACCATTTTCGCAAGGCTCATGCCCAGCGCAGCGCGCCGAAAGGCACTTACCTTGGCCACCCTGACCTGGAGACGTTTGAGTCGGTGGTCGAATAGCGTGCCCATTAGTCAGTTCGGCACGCCGACTCGAATCCGGTCTCGCTCGCCACNGTCGTCCGNAAACNTGGCGGTTTAGGTGCCTGACAGGCTTCCTTTTTGACCTGCCTCTGGCCTGAAAATCCTGCCCAGAGNGCGACCAGAAGCGAGCGTGCTGNANATCACCAGAATGAACAAGATAAGAATGAAGGTCACACGAGAGGTAATTTGAAGTGAGTTGTTGTTGGAACNTTGGAATAACCGACAAACGCGTGAAGCGGGGAGNGCGCCCCGATGNCTGAAGAAGCCGAAACCGACCCNGTTCAGATTTATGTGCCGTCGCTTGAGGATTGCCCGGCTGAAACAGTTGAAACACGCAGCCTTACACGTGGGGGGCAGGTGGCATTGTGGAGTTTGCGACGCTGGTTGCTCGCTCGACGTCGCGGCGAAAAGNTGGATCAGCCTTTATCGGAGATGTACCGGNTGGCTGGGTGCCCTGAGGCGAACGCATTGTTGGATGAGTTCATGTCGCTGCTCAATCATGCCGCTTTGCGCAGNGTTGAGATTCGCTGCGCNTGCGCGAAGACACTNAGCGTGGACGANTTGCTTCTTCTGACNGTGCTCAGNNAAATCCAGAACGGNAACGANCAGGANGCGAAGAAGCGCATCCGGCGGCTTTTGCCTGCATCGCTCGTGCCNATNTTCTTTCGNCTGGCTCANCTCTTTACCAGCGCGNTGAAGCGACGTGACATCAGCCTGGATAGNTTNACTCAGCTCNGNGTGGTGGCGTGACTGNTGCGCTGANTGCGCGGANNTTCACCAATCGAGCGGCTCTGAATGGGACATNAGATAACCATGCTTGTGGCNCTCTNGGAATTCGAAAATGACNTGAGCTTAATGCTGTGATCCCGTTGTCTTAACGTAAGTATTTGGCGAGCGTGGCGTTGATGAACCCCTTGCCTGCAGCCGGATCGTAGCCGCCGGCCTCGATTCCGCTGGCATAGCCAAGCATCACCATCAACAAAGCCTGGCCGTCAACCTCCTCGGCCAGAGAGATCGACTTGCGTTCATCAAGGATGGTCCGCCAGGTAGCACGTACGTCGGCCCAGAACACACCGGTGGCAGACCAGTATTGGTTACCGGCTGTGAAGTCGTGGCCGATGATCCGGTCGTAGCGATTGACGCCCAGTTCGCGGGCGACATGAGGTTGTGCTGGGTCCGGCGAGCCGTCCGGCAGCAGCACAACCTTCAGGTTGTTTTCTTCCTGAATCCAGCCGCTCCGGGTGATGGTGTGGCGGTTGGTCCCAACCAGCACGTGATAGTCGTCACGCACACTGAACTCCCGGCGCGGCATGGGGCGCCAGGTCTCCTCGCTGAGCCAGTTCGATTGACTCGCATTGTGAGTCCAGCGCCCCAGGGACTGATACCGAGGAGAATCGTCAACTTGGTAAACTGCCTGCAACCAGGCACCTTTTGCCGCATTGCGACTTACGCGCGCTTTACCCCAGGTGTTGTGGCCCGTGTAGACGGTAAGTTCACGAGCTTGCCAATGCCAGTCCTGGCGCCAGTGTTTGATAACCATGGGCCCCATTGTTTGCCCGTCTGACTCAAAGAACAGCACCATTACATGCTGCAGCGAGACAAAATCGGGCTCATCAGTCACAACGTAGACCTGCTCGGTACCCCAGGACTGGTAGGGGCGGACGGGCTCGTATCCGGGTGTAAACCCCGCAACTTCTATGAAATCGAAAGAGGCTCGGTACTCTCCAGCCATTGCAAGGATGGCGCGGCGATCCCGCTCCTGCTTGCTGAGTCCTTGTGCTTGGAGTGCCGTCCAGGCGCTGCCTGCTGCCTTGTCGAGTTGGACCGGCGTGCCTTTGGTGGTCCCGCCACGTGGCTTTAGCTCGCTGGTATCGGTAAAGAGCCAGCTGAAGGTATACCGCTTGGCCGGTGCGGTTGCGTTGCCACCTGCCTGCGCAATCTCCGCATTTGCGTGTACTACGCAGCCCAGAGAAATGATCAGCGCGCAGGTGTGGATGAGCTTAGGTCCGTTTTTGTTCATCTTGTAATTCCTTTTCGTCAGTAACCCGTCTGGCGTAGCTGGCCTTTGAGAGGTGCCCAGTTGTTGCCTATTTAGCGCGTGATCGTCCTGACATGGGATGGCCTCGGCAGCACCGAAGATGTATGTGGAGTCCTGACGCTTTGGCTCTAGGGCATTGAGCGTTTCGAGCATGGCATCCGAACTGAATGGTTCGGCGCCTTTGCGACATGCCCAATGTATAGCCCACCCTGGGGTTCGAGCGCGGTGCGTACTTCGAACATAATCTTCCGTAGGGTAGTACTCAGTTCCTTGACGGATAGAACGGTTGCTGGGTAGGCATTAAGAGCGGCAGTTTTCGCAATTTCTTGCTCGTCGCTGGCAAGCGGCACCACCTTGCAGGCCGTGCCAACTGTTCAGCCTATTCGAGGATGACCGGCAACCAGCTTAGAGCGTACAGGGCTACAGCTGCTGATATCCCAAGTCCCCAGCCTACGCCGCGAATGATAGCTTGCTCTAGTGCTTCATGTTGGGAGTTGGGTTTGTTGGCCCGCTCTGGCATGGGTGATGCTCCTTCACTCTCCGCCACGCTTTCGGGCCGGGGTAGTAAACCGCACCCCGGGGACGCCACGCGGGGGAGTGCAGTAATCGCGTATGAGTTGGCGTTCCCGGAGTGCGAAAGCATCCTAACATGTGTTAATCGTAATGCGAAGCATTCTTATTAAAAAATTTCGTTTACCAATGGACCGTATTGTTCTTATTCACCCCTATTGTCACAGGCGTCCGATAGCGGGCGTGCAACCGGCTCCACACGGGCACCGAGTCCTCGTAATAAGATCCATTCGATTAGTTTCGGGATTGCGAGATTTTCATGAATTGAAAGTAGTTGCGCTCAGTTGCCGAACTGATGCGAGCGATAGTAGTAGTCGTCTCGGTCCCTAATCTCCCACTTCAGATCAGGCAAGGGGATGGAGGACGTTCACGCAGCTATTATCCAGACGCCNGCAGTCCTTGCAGTTGCGCACCCTGAGACGGATGCGCCCATCGGGGGAAAGACTGCTGTTCGACGTCGACTATCACTCCAAATTCAGCTGCCGGGAGTCGATAAGCTGAAATGTGACGATGCCCACACTGCGCGCGTATCGCTGCGACTTGCTGAGCGGCCCCTCCTCTCCCTACACTTGGTTTAGAGCAAAGGGGTTTGTTATGGCGGGTACTCGCAGGCGCAAGGCCAAAGGTAAGTCGAAGGGTGGTTCCCGGTCGGCATCGGTAGGCGGGACGAGTCAGACTTCGTTTGCTGGCGCTTCGATGAGTCAGTTTGAACCAGCCTCCGAAGAGGAGATGCCGGGAGAGCGCCCAAAAGCAGATGAGCTTGCTGAGCAGGCCCGCCAGGCGGCCGACAAGGCCGCAGAGAAGAAAGGTNCGGGCGAGGTGGACGACTCCGAGAGCACCTAGATCATGGCTGGATAGCGGCGCAANCCAGGTAGGTCAGGGACAACAAATCGGGTCCTTGCGGACNCGGAGGCGAGCGTTGTGCCCGAGTACCAGCGATTGCGTAAGTCACTGGTTAGCAAGCCTGGGTTTCGCGCAAGGAATGTAGCCACACTTCGGCAGTTCTGGTCTTCAGCCATGCTTACAGCGATGAGTGCCATAAACGCGAGCGTCACCGTCATGTTGAACTTGTCAGGCACCCCTGCGCGGTCTCCAGTTCCTGAATGCCGGCGGCATTCACGTTGCCGATCTCCGAAATCGGCAAGACGTTAAACCAGCGTCGCCATCAGGTCTTCTCTCGCTAATGGTGAGCGGATGCGGCAATGAGATCCAGATCGTACCGGTCCTTTAGTTGCTGAATCTTCTGCAGCGTTTTCGGTTCGGAATGGGCGTTACGCTTAAAGCACTCCAGGACGTTACTCTCGATCAGATCGCCGAGCGATCTATTCAGTTGCTGGGCTAACCCCTTGAGGAGCTTGACCAGGCGTTTCTCCAGACGGATGCCGGGCTGCACACGTTCCGTCTCGGCGCACAGGTGTGCGTCTTGGTACCAATTTATCAAGGCTCTGCGAGTGGCTCAGCCCACTGCGACGACCGCTTNGCCTTTGGTCTGGGTGCGCCACATAAAGCGATCCTTAGTCTGATCAACCGGGTACCGCATGTGCAGNAGCATGCGGTTGTCCCATACGACCACCTGCCCCACGCGCCACTCATGCCGGTAACAGAACTCAGGTTGGGTGGCATGGGCCCAAGCCTCGTTGAGCAACGCCTCACTTTCATCAAGCGGTATTCCCACCACGTAGCCGTTGGTGCGCCGGCCAAGGAACAGGGCCTCTTCCCCGGTGCTGGGTACGCGACGAAGGGCGGGGTGGACTGATCCCAGCGCCTCGACCGGAGACTCCGGTACCGTCATGCCGGGGCGAATGATCCCGCTCGAACCGTAGGTCGAGTCGTGTTTGATCTCGCGACCGATTAGCGCTTGACGGAGATGGGGCGGCAAAGCCTTTGCCGCTAGCACCTGGCTGCAAAACCCGGTATCGCCGCCGTTGTCTGGGATGATACGGGCATGTAACAGGCTGAAGGTGGGTGGCACGGGGATGTAGGACATGTCCGAGTGCCATTCCCATTCGCTGAAAAATTTTGCGTTGATCGATTGGCGCTTGAGGGTCTCGGGATCGAGATTGCCAATAAACGCAAGGTACGGGTCAACGCCCTTTTCGCGTAGCCGCGCAACCTGTTCCTCGACGCTAAGCTCTGGTTCGCCAGCCTTGGCCTTGCGGCCGTAGCCAGTGATACGGCCAGGGGCAAACTCGTTTTCGCCAAACACGGCGGTAAGCGCGTGCAGTTCATCGGCGTTGATGAGTTCGTCAAACTCAAAACAGAGCAGGCCATGGGCATCCCGATAGGCCGCCATCAATGCATTGGTCTGCCCATCGGTGATGTTTGAGGCATCGAGTCCACTGACCCGGGCGCCAAAAGGTGTGTCTGGCAGCGGCTCAAGCTGCAGATTCTCAATCGATCGTCTGGCCAGCATCGGAATCTCCTTATTCTGACGCCGACAATGCAGCTGTAACTGCCGGTGTGCAAGCGGGCGGTGTCGGTCGTTATACGTGGTAGATAGAGGCCCTCGCCACCAACCTCGCAATGGGGTAGGCGCACCTAATCTTGGCATTTCCGATGACTCTATGCCTCGCCTAGACGTACGTCGCGATCTCGTTCGGCGGTTACGCGGCTTCCTGTTTGACGCTGGCATCCTGGACGGCAAGAAAGTGTGATGGCCGCATGTTGACCGAGGCTACGGCAGTGCCTGCGGTACGGATGCAACATTCGATCAGCTNCCGCGAAACCGGGTGGACGGAGAAGTCACGCATGGGCTGCTGCCGATTGAGATCGGTAAGCAGAGTCTTCCTGCATTACAGACTCCTTGCGCTCAGCGGTGGCTTGTGCACGGNGTTTAATAGTGGTTNCGCAGTCCATGGGGTCTGATCCTATTCTAGAATTGTTTTCTACTAAAAAATTCTATTGATGGGTAAGCTGGTGCGCCGACTGCCGAGCCAGCTTAAGTCGGTTGTTGCTGTGCTTTCGGCAGCGACAAGGCACAAGCAATGGCGGTATGAGTAACAGCTGACGAGTGGGNTGGCATGAGGAGACTGCGTGAATATTGAACTGAGTGCGGAAGATCTGGCGTTCCGGGAAGAGGTCCGGGCTTTCTTTAAAGAGAACACCTACCAACCGGGCAGCAATTACCTGGAATGGCGTNTGAACTGGTTCAAGAAAGCNGCAGACAAGGGCGGCTGGGACGTACCCAAGTGGCCGACCGAATTTGGTGGCCCCGGCTGGTCCCCTACGCAGCACTACATCTGGGAGCAGGAAACCGCGGTGGCTAACCTGCCGATGGACGCCCCCTTTGGTCCTGGCATGCTTGCACCCGTGCTGATGGCCTACGGTAGCGAAGTGCAGCAGCAGCGCTTTCTGCCGGATATTCGCGCCCGTACGGTGAACTGGTGCCAGGGCTATTCGGAGCCCGGCGCGGGGTCTGACCTCGCTGGCCTCAAAACGAAAGCGGTACTGTCCGACGAAGGTTCGCACTATGTCGTTAACGGTCAGAAAATCTGGACCACCATGGCGCATATGGCGGACTGGATTTTCTGTCTCACTCGCACCNANGAAAGTGGAAAAAAGCAGGAAGGGATTACATTCCTGCTCTTCCCCATGAAGCAGGATGGTGTTGAGGTCAAACCCATAATTACGCTGGGCGGCTCACATACCGTCAACAGTGTCTTCTTTACGGACGTAAAAGTGCCTGTCGAGAACAGGATCGGCGAGGAAGGNAAGGGCTGGACCTACGCCAAGGGCCTGCTGCAGCACGAACGTACCGGTCTCGCGGGCATTTCGCGCTCGATCGTGGCGCTCGAGAAACTCAAGGAGCAGGCGCGGTCGGTCAGGCGCGGAAACGGTACGCTGATGGATGAACCCGGTTTCCGTGCCAAGGTAGCCGAACTCGAGATTGACCTGATGTCAGCAGAGTTCACCGAGCTGCGCTCCCTGGCCTCGGCCTCCTCCGGAGCTGCACCCGGGCCAGAGTCTTCGATCTTGAAGCTCAAGGGCACAGAGATCCAGCAACGCATCCAGAAGCTGACAGTGGAAGCGGGTGGTATCTATGCGGCTGCCTGGGGTTCTGCGAAGGCAGGGCCTAAGTTTGCCAAAGGCGGTATGGGTGGCTACCTCTCATCACGCGCGTACACCATCTANGGCGGCGCAAGTGAAGTTCAAAAAGACGTAATTGCGAAGAACGTGCTGGGCCTGAAGTCCAGTAAGAAAAAGTAGAGGCGAGCCATGAACTTTGAGCTAAGTGAAGAGCAGCAACTGCTCCGTGATGCGGTTGCTCGCTTCGTCGACGACAACTACGACCTTGAATCCCGGCAGAAGAGCACCGCCGCCGAAGGCGGCTTCAGTAAAAGGCATTGGTCTACGATGGCTGAGCTTGGCTGGTTTGCGCTTCCCTTCGATGAGGCGGANGGCGGCTTTGGTGGCACCCAGATTGATAATATGGTGGTCATGGAACAGATTGGTCGTGGCCTGGTAGTAGAGCCTTTTTTTGCGAGCGTTGTGCTCGGTGGTGGCGTAATGAAACGTGCCGCAAGCCGGAGTCAGAAGGCGGCTTATNTGCCGGGTGTGATTGAGGGCAGCAGTCAGCTCACGCTTGCCTACGCAGAAGAGCAGGCGCGTTTTGATCTGCACGACGTCACCACAACCGCCCGCAAGGAAGGTGATGGCTACATGCTGAACGGGCACAAGTCGATGGTGGCAAACGCTGAGACCGCGTCACACATCATCGTTTCCGCACGCACGAGTGGTGGCCAGATTGACGAATCGGGAATCTCGCTCTTTATTGTCGCGACTGACGCAGCGGGTCTATCTCTCTCAAACTTCCCAACAGTGGACGGCTTACGCGCTTCAGAAATCACCTTCAAAAACGTGGCGCTTGACGCATCGGCGTTGATTGGTAGTGAAGGTGAAGGCTTCTCCGTACTGCTCGGCGTCGCTAACGATGCCATTGTCGCGCTCGGCGCGGAGGCTGTCGGTGCGATGGAGGTGCTCTACAAAGACACCGTGGCCTACACTCAAGAGCGCGAGCAATTTGGTCACGCATTGTCGGAATTTCAGGTGCTCCAGCACCGCATGGTCGAAATGTTCATGGAGTATGAGCAGTGCAAGTCACTGCTGTTCCGCGCGACCATGGAACTGGCCGCCGGTGACTCAGCAGAAGCACAACGCGCCGTCCACGCACTCAAGCATATGGTAGGCAAGGCTGGCACCTTTATCGGCGAGAACGCGGTACAGCTTCACGGCGGCATGGGTGTGACCGAGGAACTCAGGGTAGGGCACTACTTCAAGCGCTTGATCGTGATTGAGGGGCAGTTTGGCAACTCGGACTACCATCTGGAGCGGTTTGCCGTCTGAGGAGGGGCCGAGAGGGCCCAGTCGTAGGTCTCTTGGCATTTGCGCACCTGAGCTGGGCGGCGGAAAGTCTGACTGTCTGCTGCGAGCACTGTGGGTTTTTTGTGCCGCCCCCGGCGCGGAGCTTTATTCCGTCTTGCGGATTTGTTTGATCAGTATGGCTCCGCGTGGCACTACTCAATTACGGACCCTTGCATGGATGTGATTTACGAGGGCGCTGAACATTGGGCTCAGGTGATAGGTTGAAAGCCAGAAGAACTCTTTGACTCATTGGTATACCCCACCCTTCATAGAAGGAGTGGGGCGGTGAATTTCTCGGCGGTGGAACGCTCGCGCATCGGTTGGCGCAAGAAGTGCTGAGGTACGATTGCGGCTCTTTTTTCCGGGATGCGAACGATGAACTCCGAAGTTGCCTACGGCGCGTCCACCCTCGACGCGAGCATCCGCTCCCGCTTTGTGGAGACTGCGACCGGCCTCACTCAGCATGTGCTGGAGGCCGGCGACCCTGAAGCGCCAGCGATCCTGCTCCTACATGGCTTCCCTGAACTGGCCTACAGCTGGCGCAAGGTAATCCCTATTCTCGCGGGGGCGGGCTATCACATACTGGCGCCGGATCAACGCGGCTATGGTCGGACCACTGGCTGGGATGGCCGCTACGAGTGCGATCTTGAGCAGTTTCGGTTGACTGGTTTTGTGCGGGACGCGTTGGCACTTGTGAACGCGTTTGGGCACAGGTCGGTAGAGATGGTGGTCGGGCATGACTACGGCTCGCCCGTCGCGGGATTCTCCGCACTGATCAGGCCGGATGTTTTCACGCGCGTCACGCTGATGAGCGCGCCGTTTCCGGGTCTCCCCGCGCTACCGTTCGACGCTCATACGAGGGCGCCGGCGACGAACCCGAACGCGGTCGATGATGCGCTGCGGGCGTTACCGCACCCGCGCAAACACTATCGCTGGTACTACTCCACACCAGAAGCGAACGACAACATGTGGTGCGCCCCACAGGGTGTGCACGATTTTCTGCGAGCCTACTACCACCACAAGAGTGCCGACTGGGCTACCAACAAGCCCCACCCACTTGCGTCATGGTCGGCGGAGCACATGGCGGAGCTGCCAACCTACTACGTGATGGAAGCGGCGAAAGGTATGGCGGAAACCGTTGCCGAAGAGATGCCCAACGCGGACGAGATTGCCAACGCTGTCTGGCTTACCGACGAAGAACTTAGGGTGTATGCCTGTGAATACGAGCGGATCGGCTTCCAGGGTGGACTGCAGTCCTATCGCTGCGGCACGAATCCGGACTATTCAGACGATCTGCGTCTCTTTGCTGGCAGAAACATCGATGTGCCGGCCTGTTTTATCTCAGGTGCCAGCGATTGGGGTACGCACCAGAGCCCTGGGGCGTTTCAGCGGATGCAGACAGAGGCCTGTACCGATTTCCGCGGCGCGCACCTGTTGCCGGGTGCCGGGCACTGGGTACAGCAGGAGCAGGCCGAAGCGGTAGCGCAGGTCTTGCTTGATCACGCCAAAGCCTGACTGATCAGTACGCGGGGCGAGATCCCGCCTGGTTCACTCCAAGGTGAGGCTCGGCTGGCCGCGGGATCAGCGCGCCTGGTTCCTCTCGTATGTGCAGGACTCGCTTGCCAGACGCAACCAGGAGCCGCTTCAAAGCTTGCTTACTAACAGCGAAGTCATAACTTCTGAACTCAGTAGTCTCTGCTAGCGCCGCTGCTCAGGACGTGGAAGTCCGTCTGGTACTCGGCGTCTCATCGTCACAGTTGGTTGCCGTGTGCGGGCATACCGTCCGCACCCGAGGCTTCGGAACCCTCAGGTTCTCAACTCTGCGACGAAATTTCCTACTGCTTCGACACCATCCTCATCCAGGATTCGGATTGACTGTGTGCCGACCACTGCAATGTCGGCCTGGCCGGACAGAAACTGTACATCGCGTGCATCCTTTACTCCAAAGCCGACCGCGAGCGGCAGGGCGGTTGCTGAACGGCAGCGTGCGAGGTAACTGGACATTTCATCCGTGAAGCTGGTGTCCGCACCGGTTACCCCTTTACGGGCCACACAGTAAATGAACCCTTTGGCGTGGCGCGCAAGGTATTCAAGGCGAGTATCGGGTGTATTGGGTGAGTAGATGAAGATTGGGTCAAGCTCCGACTGCTGCATAGCGGCAAGGTAGGCATCCCCCTCCTCAGGAGGCAGGTCGGGAACAATCGCACCTCGGAGTCCGATGCGCTGCATGCGCTGCACAAACGCATCCACGCCATAGCGAAACAGGATGTTGTAGTAACTCATGAAGAGAAACGGGATGTTGAACCGCTGGGCGCACCTTTCGGCAAACTCGAAACACTGCTCCACTGTGACATTGGCAGCGAGCGCTTTTTGATTTGCTTGCAGGATTACAGGGCCATCCGCAATAGGTTCGGAAAAAGGAATCTGCAACTCCATAAGATCAACGCCGGCTTCGACCATGGCCTCGACAGTGCGCATTGAGGTCTCGATGTCAGGGTAGCCGATCACAATGTGCGTCATCAGCAACACGGACTGATCTTTGCGCTGCTCCTTCAAATAACGCTCAAGCACTGTACTGCTCCGCTTTTCTGCAAATGAACTCACGCCAGCTGGGGTCGTCGAAGGCATCAGCAACGGTAAAGATGTCTTTGTCCCCTCGACCAGACTGGTTGATGATCACAACCTCGTCGCGGTCCATGATGGGGATTTCCTTGAAAGCCTGGGCAAAGGCGTGGGAAGACTCAAGGGCCGGGATGAGGCCTTCCTTTTGGATAGTGAGCGAGAGTGCGTCGACCACTTCCGCGTCGGTTGCTGACTCAAAGCGCGCCCGTCCGCTGGCCTGCAGGTGCGCGAGAATTGGTGAGACTCCGACGTAGTCTAGTCCCGCCGCCACACTGTGGGATTCGCGCATCTGGCCGTCGCCGTCCTGCAGGAAGAAGGTCTTGTACCCCTGGGCAACACCGACGCTCGCATCAGCCCCTTCGGCCAGCCGGCTTGCATGCATTCCCGTATCTAGACCGTGCCCACCCGCCTCAACTCCAATAAGCTCGACCGGATCATCCATGAAGCCCGAAAATAGGCCCATAGCATTTGACCCGCCGCCAACGCATGCGAACACTCTGGAAGGTAGCTTGCCAGTCAGGGCCTGAACTTGTGCGCGGGCTTCTTTGCCGATAATGGACTGGAAGTACGTCACCATCTCCGGGAAAGGGTGTGGTCCGCATGCAGTGCCAAGCACGTAGTGGGTGTTGTCCATGTTGGTGACCCAATCCCGGAACGCCTCGTTAATGGCGTCCTTTAGCGTCCGCGAGCCTTCGGTGACGGGAACTACGGTGGCGCCCATGCGCTCCATCCAGAAGACGTTCGGGCGCTGGCGGGCAACGTCTATTTCGCCCATGTAGATGGTGCAGTCGAACCCAAACTTGGCCGCCATTGTTGCGGTTGCGACACCATGTTGTCCCGCGCCCGTCTCGGCAATGACGCGCTGTTTGCCCATACGTTTCACGAGCAAGCCCTGGCCCATCACGTTGTTGGCCTTGTGTGCGCCGGTGTGATTGAGGTCCTCGCGTTTGATATACACCTGTGCGCCGCCGAGATGTTCGGTGAGATTTTCGGCTGGCGTCAGCGGCGTCGCGCGCCCGGAGTAGGAGGCCATAAGCGCTTCGTATTCCGGCCAGAAGCCAGGGTCGTCACTTGCTGCATCAAACTCCGCCTCTAATTCATCGAACGTGGCGGTGAGGATCTCGGGGACGTACGCGCCGCCGAAGTCCGAGTAGTAACCGCGGTTACGCATAGGTCAGATCTCCTAGATCCTGGGTGAAAACAAGCTGGCTCGTGTTGCAGGTAAGAGTGGCGTGGATTGCGGCTGGCGCGCGTGGAAAGTCGAGCGTTCGGCTGACTTCCAGAAGCGGCGTCCCAGGGACGAGCCCAAGTGCGCTTGCATTCTCGGCAGATGCTGACTCGACACGGAAGCTTTGACTACCGCCAATCGGTCGCGCTCGGTAAATTGCCTCAATGTGTGCAGAGAGCGATGCCGCTGGTCCAGGTGGATTGTCGTCGAGGGCTGGGAACGCTTCGCGGTCAAACAGAAATGTCTCAATCAGAACCGGCTCACGCGCAAGGGACCCAAGCCGTGCCGCACGGTAGGCGGCCTTGCCGGCAAAAGGATGATCTGCGCCCGCGTCTGCGACAAAGGGGTGTACCCGCTCCAGCCACCGCGTGCGTAGATTCAGCCCGCGGTGGCGGAACGAAGCGAGTGTGCCCCCCAAACTGAAAAGGTCCACCTCTGCAGTGGCCTCGACAACAAACGTTCCTGAACCCCGTCGCCGTTCCAGAACCCGCTTGCGAACCAATACCTCGGTAGCCTGGCGCACCGTCGGTCGGCCAAGTGCGTACTTGGCCGCAAGCTCGTTCTCGGATGGGATCCGTGCTCCGGGTGCGTAAATGCCCGCCCGGATCTGCGCGGAAAGCTCGTCCGCTAGTTGGTGGTAGAGAGGCATGGGTGAGGTGGGGTTGAGCATGTCGTCCAGTTTCGTGATGCTTTGTTAAGTTGTCAAGACAACTTAACGTATAATTTGGATGTGAGATACTCGGCCTCAGCTGTTAAAGCCTGCATGATCGAGGCGAAGCCGGCCTCAGTCAGCCACGATCCCGTTTCTTGGCAGCCGCCTCGGAGCAACCCATGCGCCCGAGGTCGTGTTTAGGTTCAACACGGTGGATGAGGCCTCATTGCTGAANCTCTATGANGGGGATGACCCGGATGTGAAGCTCTTGGCTGAGCAGTGCTCCAACACCGTCATTGCCTTTGCGCGGATAGGCAACCCGAACGGTACCGGTGTGCCTTAATAGCGACCCTATGGGTACAACCATCGGGAAACTCTCGTTTGAGANGCCAACGCANGCATTNAGAGTAACCTGCTGCGCGAACGGGTAGGTAAGCTTGAAGCGGTTGGCNTGCCGTCCTGAGGCCATCGCACTCGAAGNTTGGGATATAGGCCTCAGCCGAACTNAAATCCGTCGTAGTTGTTGTCAGCAATCTCTGCGAGGCGCTCGCGGTATTTGGGCGCGCCGCCGAAGTACACAAGGTGGCGCAGTTTGTCCTCGTGACCGTCGACGTTTGAGTTATAGCCAGTGAACCAGGACTTTGTAGTGGTTGCGAGCCCAAACTCGTAGAGGCTCTTGACGTGCTCAGTCCACTCGTCTTCGGCCGCCTTGTTTGCTTCAACCCGCTGGTANCCGTGCTCGCGCATGAACTTCACAAGCCCTGTTGTCCAATCGACCGCTTCCTCGATGCCGCGTGGAAAGTTCGTTGAAACGGATCCGCTTTGGGGTCCGGCAAGGGTCACAAGGTTCGGGAAGCCTGCGCTCTGCAGGCCCAGATAGGTGATCGGGCCGTCTTCCCATTTGTCTTTNAGCGTNTGACCGTCCGTGCCTTCGAATTGGACTCGGTCGAACGCACCAGTTATGGCATGAAAGCCNGTTGCGTACACGATGATGTCGAAAGAGTACTCCTTGGCGGACGTTTGNAGGCCGTCTTCAGTGATGCGCTCGATCGGCGCCTCGTTGAGGTCGACAAGCTCTACGTTGGGCAGGTTGTAGGCCTCGTAGTAGAAGGTTTCCATCGGTACCCGGCGGGAGCCGAATCCGTGATCTTTTGGGATTAGTTTCTCAGCGACGGCCGGGTCATTCACNCNGGCCCGAATCTTGTTGGCAATGAATTCTGAAAACTCCCGATTGATGTCTNCATCCATCAACACCTCTCGGAAGTTACCAAGCCATACACCAAACCCTGGCGATGCGTACAGTAACTCCCAGAATTCAAGCTTCTCTGCTTCGGTTACGTCCATGTATGAACGCCTGTCAGGCCCGTGCAGGAAGCCGCCGGGAGTCTTCAGGCAGCGCGCGAAGATGTCGTCGTAACTCGCCTTGATCTGAGCCTGCTCCGCCTCGGTGATGGGCGCGTTGTGCAAGGGAGCACACCAGTTGGGTCGGCGCTGGAAGACCTTNAGTTCACCCACCTTATCGGCAATCTCGGAAATTACCTGCACGCCGGTCGCGCCCGTACCAATAACGGCAACCCTCTTGTCGGCAAGGCTTATGCCTTCACGAGGCCAATTGTAGGTGTGGAATGAATGGCCCTTGAAACGGTCGACCCCCTCTATCCTCGGCATCGTGTGTGCAGACAACATGCCCATAGCCGTGAAGAGTAGGCGCGTGGTGAAAGTGCGTCCGTCTTGAAGTTGAACTTTCCAGCCGTTTGCCGCGTCATCAAAAGCAGCGCTTTTNACCTCGCAGCCAAACTGCATGTGTTCACGCAGATCGAAGCGGTCAATAACATGATTGAGGTAGCGTAGAGTTTCAGGCTGCGCGGCAAAGTGTTCGCTCCAGTCCCAATCTTGTAGGAGTTCCTTAGAGAACGAATACCCATAGGTGTAGCTTTCTGAGTCGAAGCGCGCACCGGGGTACCGGTTCCAGTACCACGTACCGCCNGGGCCATCGCCAGCTTCCAGCACGGTGACCTTGAGCCCCAGTTCCAGCATCCGATACACCAGGTAAATGCCACAGACCCCGGCTCCAATGATAATAACGTCGTGCTCGGCGTTGCTCTGGATTGCGTTTGTTTTCGCCATGACAAGGATCTCCGCTGAAGTCGTGACTATACGCCCGGCGTTTGAACGCTGTCACAGGGGNAGTTCAGCGGCGCCTGCTTCGTTCCAATAATTGCGGCATCCCTGCCGGGGTCTCGCGAGTCTCGCTGTTGCAAAGCCGGTCGACTTCGGACCGTTCCCGGGCCGATAACTCGGTCGGCACCTCTGATGCTGCATAGAGTTCACCGACCGGTGCTTTGTCGATCATCGGTCTGATCCAGTCTGGTGCAACTGCGTTCAGGAATGCGATGCGGTCCTCGCCGGAGGCGTTCAACTCGTGGCAGGCGCGGTGCCAGGTACGCGCGTCATAGATCAACCCTGCGCCGGCCGGAGCGCAGAACTGGGCTACTTCTTTGTGCTGACCCTTACCCATTCGGGTACCNCCGGTGTTGAACTCAATGGGCGGGCCTTTGCAGAGCCGGTGCGAGCCCGGTACAAACTGAGTTGCCGCATTGTTGGTCCGAAACTCATCAAGGCAGACGTTGTACTGGACACCAAACACGGGCGACTGAGGCCAATAGTTGTCCGGAAACACGCCGGGGTGGTACGGATAGTCGCTGTGCCAGCCGGCTTCAGGGAAAGTGCCTGACAGAGCCTTTGCCGGGCGCAGAGTAGTGATGATCGGTTGATGACAGAAGTGAATGTCGTCGGTCGACATGTACTGCTGAATCAACCACAACGCGACAGGGTGTACTGAAGCGCGGGCAAGTTCGGGAGCCCAACTTATTCCGTCCATCATCCAGAAGTGCCCGTCATGCTCGGGTTCTTCGGCATGTTTCTNTGCGCGGTTTTTAGCGATGAGGGTCTTGAGCTGCGCTATGGCGTCCGGCTCAAGAATGTTCTCAACGATGGTGTAGCCATGTTCGCGCAGCTCTGTCAGGTGTTCCGACGGGAGTTGCAGCGGACCCTTTACGACGGTCAGTCCCTGCTGTGCGAGATTATCCTGATCGATGCGGCAGTTTGCGTCCACTGCATTGACGAAACCACCGTTGACGGTATGCCAACATGTGTCATCGCTAGCCAGCGTAGCGGTGCCTGCACCGTGCGACGAAGCCAGGGTGCCNGCTTCGTTCATCAATAGAAATGTGGGTGTGCTCATTGGCGCAATATAGCGCAATCGCCGCTGCGGTCGAGGTGGAAAGGAGGCNTAACAATGTGCCAATGCGGAGGTTGCTATGATGTATGTGAGCACATCTCAAGGGCNTTGCAATGTCTGAAGCATTTGATACATCTGCCGCAACTGCAAACCATGCGGCCATGGAGGCGTACCGTAAAGAGGGTGAGGCGAGCGCCATGGCGTTGGGGAACCGCGGTCCGATCCGGTACAACACCGATGGTTCGCTTGCGGATGACATTGTCGAGGCCTACTGGCGCTGCGGCTTCTATGTTTTCGAGGGCGTGATTCGCGCANAAGAGCTTGCCGACCTTGATCGTGACGCCAACGAACTGCTCGAGCGGGCGCCGCTGGAGCCAGGTGGTAAGTTGGACAAGCACGGTCGACCAGCGCTTGGCTCGGACGGTAAAGGTGGCGGGTTTGCGCTCGTTCGGCCACTCTCCGACCCGATTGGTGGCACCGATAAGAATAATGGCCGGCATCCGGCAAAAATGTTTGAACCCGACGCGCCGGCCGATGCCCCGAAGTGGGTACCACAAGTTTTAGGGGGCTCCCTGCAGTTTTCCGATGCGGCGCTGCGGCTGTATGCGCACCCGGACCTGCTGCGTGTGGCGGCGGAGTTCAACGGCGAGGATTTTTCGCCNTTCAACGAAGTGATCTGGTTCAAGGCCCCGCGGCTCGGCGGNTCTGTGGCGTGGCATCAGGACGGNACAACNCACTGGGACACCNATAAGTTCCACAAAGGTAGCCACGGCTTCAACTTCATGGCCCAGGTATATGGTTGCAACTCCCAGAACGGACTGTGGATAGTACCGGGTTCACACATGGCCCAGGCAGACATTAAGGGTTGGTGTGAAGAAGTGGGCTCCGACCGGTTGCCCAATGCCGTGCCCATGCTGTGCAACCCTGGTGATGTNGGCATCACCAATCGTCAGGCGGTGCACGGGTCTTTCCCGAACACTAGCGATGAGTGGCGAGTAACGATCAACTTTGGCTTTCACCCACGCGCATCTGTCATTGGCGCGCGTGGGAACGGCATACACGCGCCTGGCAGCGAAAAACTCATCTATNATGCGGAGCGCGTCAAACAGCGCTCAAGGCCGCTGGGTCTGGCTATCGAGGCACGCAAGCAACGGTTCCCCAAGGAAGAACCGTACTTGTACCAGCCGCATGCGGGTGAGTCCTTTGTTTGGGATGCTGCCGCGCGCGAGAGTCTGCGAGGCTATAACAGTCTCGATCTAGGNATCTGACGCCTGGTGGCCGGATAATCTACTCAGGGTGAGACACCTATAGACCCCCGGGGATCGCAGCGTTGAAGGCGTTGAGCCCGAAGGATGTCCTCGATGGAAAGTTCGTAGACGCAGACGGGAGCGGGCAGGGCAACTTCTGCGCAGCTGCGCCGCTTCACCACCGCTAGAGACTGTTTTTTGCACCTCATGCGGCGCCCAGCGCGAGTCGATTACTGACTATTGGAATGGGAGATGAGCTTCAGGCCGCGGTTAACGCACATCCCTCGATTGTGATCCTGTGCATGGCGCGACGGTGACCGTGGTAGTCATTACGTGCGTTGTGCCATGTTGCGCGGTTATCCCATAGTGCGACAGAGCCCGCTCGCCACTCGAACTCATATACGTCAGCGGGGTCGGTTGCGAGGCTGGCGAGGTAGTTGATCAGAACGCGCGATTCNGCATCGCTCCAACCCTCAAAGCGAAGCGTGAACTGCGGGTTGATGTAGAGCGCTTTCTTGCCGGAGAGTGGGTGTCGAATGACTACCGGGTGCAAGGGGTCGCTGAGCGTATCAGCCGCTTCGGGGTGATTGATTCGGNGCGTGTCAGGTTGCTGCGCCGCCAGTTTGGNGCCAGGCCGTTTGCTGCCAAACACGTGTTTGGCCGAGTGCACGGCTTTCAGGCCTTCGAGTGTGCGCTGCAGACCGGGTGAGATTTTGTCCCACGTCCTGTACATGCTGGCAAAGAGAGTGTTACCGCCGGTCGGCGGTACATCGCGCGCCATGAGGATTGAACCTAGCGCTGGTACTGCATCGTAGGAATGATCGGTGTGCCAGGTGCCGCCNATGTTGCCGGTCTGCTCCGGTTCTTTCACCACCAGAGCTACCTCGGGGTACTCCGGATGGGGTATGAAGAACCGGTTGATGTTGATCTCTCCAAATCGCCGGGCGAGGTCAATGTGATCGGTCTCCGCCAATTGTTGATCGCGAAAGAAGATTAGCCCGCTTGCGGCAAAAGCCTTGTGGATCTGGTCAAAGTCAGCCTTGGTCACGTCCCTCACGTCGAGGTTGGTGACTTCGTAGCCAAACGGCTCGAGCGTTTTGATTTGCATTGCCNTCCTCTCCGTGGTGCCGTGTTGANATGGCCCCTTGGCTCTAATGACCAAACTGGTCTAGCCGCTCCTGCAGGTCAGGGCCNGTTCCGGGGCCCTCTTCTCGCTCAAAGCGCAAACCTTCAGCAAGCGTTTTGTTCTGCCCATTGTTCACAAGCCACTTGTCTGCACGTAGTGTGTGCCACGAGTTGGCCAGAAATTCTCGGGCAAGTGTGGTGGCCTCGGTGAGGACCTGATCCGCCGGCGCGCATCGATTCGCGAGCCCAAGCGCGACCGCCTCGAGACCATCGATTACGCGCGCGGAGAACATCAGTTCCTTGGCTTTCACAACGCCGATGCGACGGGGCAGGCGTTGGGACATGCCCCATGTGGGCGCCATGCTCCACTTACCGTGAGTATCGCTGAAACGTGCGTCTTCGGCCGCAACCAGGAGGTCGCAGGCCAGGACCAATTCAAGTGACCCGGTATAGCAATGCCCGTGGACGGCGGCGATTACAGGTTGTGGTAGGGTCTCTATTGCCTCAAGAGTTTCTGCCTGAAAGTAGGCGCTCGGCGCGCGCTCGCCCGCGGCAATTGCCTTGAGGTCGTTGCCCGCCGAAAAGGATCGGCCCGCGCCGTGCAGAATGACGCATCCGATGGTGTCCTGCTCNCGAGCAAGGGCATCCACGTGCTCCCGTAGCTCTACAAACATGCTCGGGGAGAGTGCATTCAGTGCNTCAGGTCGATTAAGCGTGAGAGTTGCAAGGCCATCCTCGTCCTGGCGAAGGACCTGTGTGCCCATGTTTGTCATCCCTGATCGTGTCGCCTTCAACGTTATTCGCTTATTGAGCATGGGGCAAACCCACGGCGAGCGTTTCTAGTGAAGGTGTAGTATCTATATCGCCTAACGACAANAGAAGACGGGTTGATGCGTGCTCTCACACTTATCGCGCTGCTAGGGCTTGGTGCATGTGATGCTGACTTCGTGCCGCTGGCAGGTGGTGCTCTGAGCGGTCGCATCACTCCTCCGCCAGGCGACTGGAGCGAGGTGGCTAGGCCTGAGGTCATACGCCTTGAAACCAACCCTGCGGAACCCTACTCCGTCAAGCTCTGGATCATTGGTGTGGGCAGCAATCTGTATGTCCACGCCGGAGCCAATCGCGCGGCCTGGATTGAGCATTTGGAGGCTGATCCGCAGGTGAAAGTGTTGATTGGCGAGGCACTGTATGAATTGTCCGCCGAGCGCGTCACCAGTCAGGCTGAGTTCGACGACTTTGCAGGAACCTACGATCAGAAGTATGGCAACCGCCCGCGTAACGAAAACGTGAACGAAGCTTACCTCTATCGCCTTGTGCCGCGGACCTGACTGGTCCCGCAGGCAAAAGAGGATCAACAAGAAGGAGATGTCATGTCTTACGAATTTATCGAGTACGAGCAAATCGGCCGCGTGGCGCGCATCACCCTGGACCGACCAGAAAAGCTCAATGCACTTTCGCCAGGGCTGCAGGATGAAATTGTTGCGGCGGCGAAGACGGCAGAGTCCGACCCTGATGTACATGCGGTTCTGCTGCGAGGCCGTGGCCGGGCATTCAGTGCGGGTTATGACATCACGCCGACGGTCGAGGCGGGAGAACGACGTGCGACCCGGACCATTCGCACAGACATCAACCGTATGGAAGACATGGTTGCGCACTGGAATGCGATCTACAACCTGCGCATTCCAGTAATTGCCCAGGTGCATGGCTACTGTGTTGCCGGCGGTACCGATCTGGCATTGCACTGCGACATGGTTGTTGTTGCTGAAGACGCAAAGATCGGCTTCACTCCGGTGCGGGCCATGGGTACTCCGCCGACGCACATGTGGATCTATTCGGTGGGCCCACAGTGGGCGAAGCGGATGTTGCTGACCGGCGATCTGATCGACGGCAAGAAGGCGTGCGACATCGGTTGGGCCATCGAGTCCGTGCCGGCGGATCAGCTGGACGCTCATGCACTGGCCCTTGCCGCGCGCATGAGCCATATCGGAAAAGACCTGTTGACCGCAAACAAGTACATCGTCAACAAGGCGATGGAGTTGATGGGTCGCACCCTGCTGCAACAGATTGCGCTCGAACATGATGCGATTGCCCATCTCGCGCCTGAAGCGCTCGAATTTGGGCGGATGTCCCAGGAAGAGGGGTTGAAGGCTGCACTTGAATGGCGGGACGGGCCATTCGAGAAATAGTCCGATGGCGCGTGGCTTCGGCGGTCCCGCTTACGAATGATGTGGGATTGCTATCGGCCTGCAAGAGTCAGTGGATAACACCCTTGAGCCGTGGGTCCAGCACAACTCGGATCTCATCCCGGAGAAAGTTGAACGCGAGCACCAACATGAAGATNGCAAGGCCGGGGACAATCTACAGCAAGGGCTGTTGCTCNAGCATCGGGAAGGACTGCTGCAGCATGTTNCCCCAGGTCGGGGTTGGGGGTTGGACTCCCACCCCTATAAAGCCCAGCGCGGCTTCGGTCAGAACGGCATAGCTCATACTGAGTGCGCTCTGTGCGATGACCGGTGCAACGCTGTTCGGCAGGATGTGCTTAAAGATGATACGGAAATGGGACACGTCGCCAGCCTCGGCCGCGGCGACGTAGTCCCTTTCACGGATGGAGAGAGGCTCTGGCTGCGTATGACGCGCGCCATGCAGGGTACGTTTGCGATCCCGGTTCCTGGAATATCATCGCGACGTCTCGCCCGCGTGTATCGCGCATGGCTGATTCGGAAACAGCCAGCAGATTGCGGCCGTCGAGTCTTGCGGTTCCGGCGACGAGCCGGCCTGGTGGGCTGGGTACCAGTCGCAGGATGGACATGGCGGTAATGCTCTTGCCACAACCGGACTCACCGACAATTGCCAGTGTTTCGNTGGCCATCGCATCGAATGATAGTTCATCGACCGATGCCGTCCGTCGTATCNAATTCGACGGTCAGATTACGAATCTGCAGGACTGGCGCTGCTGGCGCTTGGCCTGTGGGAATACACACACGGCTTCTTGTTGTTGTTCTCCCTGCACTCGAGTTTGGTAATCANCATTGACGGTTTTGGTTGCCTTAAGGCGCATCGGCTGGCAGGTTATGAGGATGCTGCCCGAACAACTCCAACGACTGATGCGGGTGTTGCTGCTCGCCTCGTCGCTTTTGTCTGCCACGCAGGCCAGGGCAGATGGCAACGCTGCGTCGCACGCACCGTCTCTGAAGNGTCNCGAGGACTTCTATGCCTATGCTGATGAGCTTGCCTCAGGTGGCAAATATCGAGAGGCGATGCAGTNGTATCAGGAAGCCGCGAAACGATCGCATGCCGGCGCCCAGTTCGCACTGGCGACGGCGTACCTTGAAGGACGCGGCGTGCGGGAAAACCCCAAGCAGGCGGTGAAGTGGTTGAAGCGCGCCGCAAAGTCCGGGCATACCGAGGGGCAATACATGCTGGGTATGCAATATCAGGAAGGCAATGGGGTGGCGCACAGCACGAAAGATGCTGCGCGTTGGCTGCAGGCTGCCGCTGAAGCTGGGCATTCCGCCGCCAGGTTAAGTGCGGGGCTGATGGCGCTGAATGGCGTAGGTATGGAGCGCAACGTGCAACGGGGCGTGCGCTGGCTGACTCTGGCCGCTGAGGGCGGCGACGAAACCGCTCAGCTCAACATGGGTCTGATGCAGTTGGCGGGTCAGGCTGGCTTGGGCCAGGACAATCGTGCAGCCGCTAGGTGGTTTCACCTTGCTGCAGATCATGGCAATTCAATCGCGTTGTTCAACCTTGGCGCGCTCTACGCGCGGGGTCAGGGCGTGGACCAGGATTTTGTTGAGGCGTGGAAGTGGTTTGAGCTTGCCCGGCTCAAGGGTGACGACAGCGCTGAGGTGGCGCGGGACCAGATCGCTCAGGCCCTTACTCCGTCAGGTATTAGGCGTGCAGGCCAGTTTGCTGACGCCTGGCTTGGCGCACACTGATAGTTTAGGTGGGTCAGCCCTGCTACTCGGGCGTCTGGCAGCCATTTGTCCCGCGGCGTTACTGCCTGCCGGCTTTGCGCGCTGCNTTCACCCTATCCATTGCGGCCTGAATGGTGTANNTGCGTTCCAGATCTGCCGCGGAAGATTCTGGTGAAAGTTCCCGGATCCGCTCGTATTCACCTTTGTCGTAAGCACTGCGGAAGAACTCGATATCGCCGAACACGTCGCCCTCCTTCCCGCGCGCGCCAAGGCCAAACCCTTCGATCGTTGCGCCGTAGGTCAGTGCTTGCAGACCCATACGATGTTTGAGTTTGGGGCTGGCTTTAGCTAGCACCTCTGGGTCGACGGAGATGACCCAATTCTCCTGGGTTCGCATCCAGTCTTTGACATTACTCATCACGGCCACGTAGCGACGTTTGTCTGAACGATTCACACCCGTGCCATGTAGCATGCGGCCGTCAAACAACATTATGGTGCCGGCTGGTGCCTCGAGATTGATTGGGGGTGGGAGTTGGCCCACCTCGCCGCCGTTGCCTGCTTCCATCAGGATCTTGTGTGAAGCCGGGATTACAAGGGTACCGCCATTGATCTCGTCGACGTCTTGCGGGATGTACATGGTGTTGAGGAGCGCGGGCGCTTCCTGGGTCATCCAAGGTAGCAGNGGCCCCTGATCGATATGCAGCCCTTGTGGATACCCGCCAGCGTCNGCGCCGATGGCGAGGAATGAGTGGCAGATCCAGCCCTTGCCAAGGGTTTCGTTCATGATTTGCTCAATNACGGGGCCGGCTTGGACGCCGTCGGGGTGCTGTTCGATGCACAGGGCGAAGCAGTCGCCTTTGTTCACAAGAGTGTTGATCATCTGCCCGGTGGGGCTGTCGTGGGCTACGCCTGCAGCACGCTCTCCTTCGGACTGCTGCCACAGTCGGTTGTAAAAGCGCGCGCATTGCTCGNTGGATAAACCCTCCTCGATCAGACAGTAGCCCCACTCGCGTAGGTCTGAGCGCATCTGATGGATGTCNTTAGTGGGTATCGGTAGGTCATATTGCGACCAATAGGGGTGTTTGCGGCCTACAGTAGTGTCCCAGTAACGCTCGTTGCCAAATTCCAGTGGCTCCTCAACGTTNGGCGGATGCAGCCAGGGGTTGTTGGCAAACATCGACTTCCAGGGCTCGCCAGAACTGAAAAAGGAGGTGTAAAGCTGCGCGTCTTCTGGCGAGTTGGCCTCGACGTGCTCAGCGGTGAACTCCTGGGGAACGGACATGATTGCTGATTCGGGCTAGTGCTTGGAGCCAGAGACTAGCACGCGCCTCTTGCGGCCACGGCCTATGGCCTTCTTGCCAAACAGGGGTTTACTCTTTCCACATGGAGCGCATCTGCGCTCCAACGTCGATCTTAACGTTGCTGATGGCAGGATCGTTTGCGGCGACCCCTGGACCGTCTGGCCAGGAGATGGATTCGAAACGTTCCATCAACGTNTCGGTCATGAAGCGGGAGCGGGCGCCGTACAAGTGTTTGGCGCCAAAGCGACGTTGCTCAGTAATGTAGTNTTTATAGGGCGCAACCAAATTGAGCTCGTATCGTGCCCGCGTCATCGCCACATAGAGCAGTCTGCGTTCCTCCTCAACCAGATCCGCGTTGTCTGTGGAGAATTCATTTGGAAACGTGCCATCGGTCACGTTCAGCACATGGACGTTGTCCCATTCCTGGCCTTTTGCGGAATGTACCGTCGAGAGAATCAGATAGTCCTCGTCCTTGAGCGGCGCGCCTGCTTCGTCGCTGCTGGCGTCGGGCGGGTCCAGTGCTAATTCCGCGAGGAATTGGTCCCGGGAGGGGTGACGTAGCGCGATGGCCTCCAATTGTTCAATGTCCCCGGCGCGCACGTTGGTCGCACCGTGCAGGCGCTCTATGTGTGGCTCGTACCAGTGCCGCACCCGGGTCATCTGACCTACCCAACTGGTGTCTGCGGCGAGCTCTATGATGAGCGTTCGGAGCGATGTCCATTCGTCGCTAGCGCCAGCCGGCATATCGACGCCTTCAAGGGCGCTATGCAGGTAGTTAGCTGATTCCAGTGATTGGAGGGCTTTCTCTGCGTTTGCCGGCCCCACCCCGGGCAGCAGTTGCAGTGTGCGGAATGCCGCAATGCGGTTCCTTGGGTTATCGATGAACCTTAGGATCCCGAGCACGTCTTTCACGTGTGCCGACTCAAGGAACTTCAGTCCGCCGTATTTCACGTAGGGGATGTCGCGCCTCACAAGTTCAACCTCGAGTGTGTCGCTGTCGTGGGACTTTCGCATCAGAACGGCTTGGTCGCGCAGCCGCGTGCCTTCCTCACGTTTCTCGAGGATGTTCTCTACAACGTAGACGGCCTGATGATGATCGTCGTCCACCATGACGTAGCGCGGCTTTTGGCCGGGTCCAATGGTTGAACACAGATTTTTGTCGAAACCCGCTTCCCCCTCGGCAATCAACCGGTTGGCAGCGTCGAGTACGGGCTGCACTGACCGATAGTTCTCCGACAGCGTGATGACGCCCGCCTTGGGTTCGAAACGGTCGGCAAACCCAAGGATGTTGTCTACCGTCGCTGCGCGGAATGAATAGATGGACTGCGCATCGTCGCCCACGACGCAGAGCCCGGTGCCTTCGGGCTTTAATGCAAGGAGGATCTCAGCCTGCAGTGTGTTAGTGTCTTGATACTCGTCTACGAGGATGTGATCAAACCGGGACCCGATCACGTCGGCGACCGATGACTCTTGCATCAGTGCATGCCAGTAGAGAAGGAGATCATCGTAATCGAGCATTTGCTGGGCTTGCTTAGCGGCAACGTACTTGCGGAACAGGGTGTTGAGTTCCGATTCCCACTCGGTGCACCAGGGGTAGGCATTCTCCAGCGTGTCGGCCAGAGACTCACGTGTGTTCACCCGGTGCGAGTAGATGGCAAGACAGGTGTCCTTACGGGGGAAGCGCTTGCCCCTCTTGCCAAGATTCAGGGCCTGACGCTGGATGTCTATCAGGTCGCCAGAGTCGCCACGGTCGATTACTGAAAACGTCGGCTCCATGCCGATGGTGCCGGCAAACTCACGTAGCAGGCGGTTCGCAATCGAGTGGAATGTGCCAGACCACATGCGGCGCGTGGCGTCGACGGAGCGTGCCGAGTGGGCTGCAATCGAGCGGTTAGTGATGCTTTCCGCGCGGAGCAGCATTTCGGTCGCTGCCCGGCGGCTGAATGTCATCAGCGCTATCCGCTCTGGGTGTACCCCTGACAGCAGCAGGTGCGCTACCCGGTGCGCAAGCGTATTGGTTTTGCCCGTGCCGGCCCCGGCGATGATCAACAGTGGGCCCGATTTGAAGCGGCGCTCATCCAGATGGCCGTAGGTTGCTGCCTGGCGCTGGGCGTCGTTTAATTGCTCACCGAAAGTTGGTTCTGGCACCGCAATCATTGGCAGTTCTCCAGGACAAGAGTGATACTGGAATTATATACAGTATGTGCGGCGGATGTGCTAGACGTGACCCCGTCCTGTGCGCCGTCGGGGCTGTGTTTCCTTTCAGCAAGCCCTGCGTCTGATTGCGGAGTTGACGGATGTCCGGGTTGCCCAGAAGGGTTGAAGTCATGGTGACACTCCTTTCCTATGATCCACCGCCCTTGAAGGAAGGTAGGGAGAGAATGTTGAAGAACCAGTTTGCGGTGTGATGAAGCGGCCTCAGGCCTTGGCACGGACTAGGGGTCTACCCTACAAAGCTGTATCCAACTCAGCATCGTCCCGGTTGCGACTGCAACATTTCGGCGCAGCCGAGGAGCGGCTCGCCAGTCTGCGTACCACGCACTTCAAGCAAGACTGCGCCGGCGCGTCGTGAATGCGATACGCTTGTCTCTTCTGGCGAGATTGGGACACAGGACATGGGGGATTTTCGGGAAGACGTTCGAGCTTGGCTCGACGAGAATTTTACTGACGACATAAAAAATTCGCCGGCTGGGAGTGAGCAGCGCGAGGCCTGGACTAAAGTCCTGGCTGACAAAGGCTGGATTTGCCCTGACTGGCCAAAGGAATACGGGGGCGCTGGGCTCAAGTTTCAGGATCACATTACGCTTGTGCAGGAACTCACACGCGCGGGCGCCAGCGCATCGCCGGACGTGCAGTCCCGCAATATGATTGGGCCGACGATTCTAGAGTTTGGTGACGAAGACCAGAAGAAGCGGCATTTACCCAAGATCGCCCGGGCGGAGGTGCGGTGGTGCCAAGGCTACAGCGAGCCTGGTTCAGGCTCCGACCTCGCGAGCCTGTCCACCAGGGCAGTGCTGGATGGAGACCACTATGTGCTGAACGGGCAGAAGATCTGGACCTCGGGCGCAACCGAATCTGACTGGATTTATGTATTGGTGCGCACCGACCCGAACGCGCCAAAACATGAGGGCATCAGCATGGTGCTGGTCGACATGGACCAGCCGGGCGTGACGGTGAAGCCGATCAAGCTCATATCGGGTACGTCGCCCTTCTGCGAGACCTTTTTCGATGACGCGATTGCAACGGACCTGATTGGTACACCCAATCGGGGTTGGACCATTGGTAAGCGCCTACTCCAGTACGAGCGCGCAGGTATTGCAGGTATGGGTGCTGAAGGTGCCGCAGCGGCGGCGCCCAAGCGTACCGGGCCGAAGCGCTTTCATGTGGCAGAGTTGGCCAAGCGATATTTGGGTGAAGAGAACGGGCGTATCTCGGATGCTGCGCTCCGTGACGAGGTGATTCGCCATCATCATGACTCTCAGTTGCTGCAACTGACCCTGCGTCGGGTTCGTGAAGAGAACGAATCAGGCGAGACGGCCGGCTACACCACGTCGATATTCAAGGCGTTGGGTGCCGACCTTGGAAAAACCTCAAGCGAATTGCAGGTACGGCTCATGGGCTCACAGGGTACGGGCTGGGAAGGTGATTCTTTTGAGAACCATGAAACCGAGATCACCCGCATGTGGCTAGGCTCCCGAGCGAGCTCGATTGCCGGTGGCTCTAACGAGGTACAGCTCAACATCATCGCCAAGCGCGTGTTGGGGTTGCCTGATTGAGCATTTCGCCAACTAACTATCCAAGAATGACGAAAAATAGGGAATAACATGCTAAAGCTTCACGGCATCAAGATGAGCAACTACTACTCGATTGCGAAAATTGCGTTGGTCGAAAAAGACATCGACTTCGAAGAAGTCCAGCAAATGCCGGGGAGGGACGAAGACTGGCTTGCCCGCAGCCCCATGGGCAAAGTGCCGAGCCTCGAGACGCCCAACGGTCCCCTAGCTGAGACGATGGCGATTATCGACTACCTCGAAGAGACCCAGCCGGACCCGGCCCTGTGGCCAAGCGACCCCTATGCGCGTGCCCGCGCTCGCCAGATTGCGCACCATGCGATCTACTATATTGATCTCGCTGCGCGCCCTGGGCTTAATGCGGCAGCGTTTGGTGCGCCGGAAGATCCTGCGGTGAACAAGATGGTGGGCAAGGCGACGCCCCGGGGCATCCAGTCTCTTGCACGCATTGCACAGTTCGACCCCTGGGTCGCCGGCAGCGAGTTCACTGCCGCGGATATCGTTGTCGCGAACACCGTTCCGCTTGCGCAGATGGTTTGCCAGAAACTTTGCGACATCGACATCATGTCAGAGTTGCCAGGGCTTGCTGACTACATTGGTCGCGTGAACGAGCGCGAAGCGTCACAGAGAGTGGCATCGGAGAAGTAGGGTACGTACTGTACGCAGCGACCCGGCGCCGGATCGCTGGTCCTTTTAGTGCGACTACCTGAAGAGACGGTGGCAGGTTTGCGGGTCCGCCGGGTCAGAAAGAGATAGACCCTGCCTGAGTGACCGAAGTAGAGCGCATTGGACGGCGTCAGTTTTAGGAAAAACGACGCCGTATTCGGTTCCGCGTAACGATTCCATGCCGCATGCTCCCCTGCTACTGTCTTCTCTAAGGGATCTACCACTTCCCGTGCGCTCGGTTTCCGCAAACCCGTCACGGAACTGCTGGCCCACCTTAAACTTATCGCGATGGATAGGAATCCCTTTCCGTTGCTGGTCGCCGAGATGCGGTGTGATCCGGAGTCGTTTGGCGCACGGCTTGGATGTTGTTTGGATCAGATTGGTTCGGATAGAGGCGTCTAGGAAATGCAGCTTAGCTGCTTCATGTTCATCGATCGCGAAGATCTGGGCTGTCAGCCCGATACCAAGCTGATGCTGCCAAGACTGTTCATCAGCTCAACCGGGGTAAATCTGCGCTGTAGTGTTACTTCTATGGGCATTTTTGGTGCTTTCCCACGCCTGCGCGTAGGCTTGCCAGATAGCCGTGGCCTGGCATTGGCATGGAGTCAAAATTTGAGGTTGCTACTCAGTCTGCGAATCGCCAGGGCACGCCAGGCACGGGTACCAGTGAACCGTCGTGCAATTCAACCTCGTCGATCGAGCCCCGCGCAAGGTTCTGCGGGCCATCAAGCACGGCCGAGGGATCTTCCACTGGGGCGAAAGTCCACCCAAGGTCGGCGGCGTCTTGACACCAGTCGTAGCGTGGACGCGTGGCCACGGCCTCTTCAAAGGCGCTAGCCATCAGATTCCATGGCTGTGGCGCATCGGGATCCATCAGCGGTTCAGTCAGAAATTCGCCAAGGCCAAGGAAAGCGGCCACATCCTGCCATGGCTGGCGAAGTGCATGTACAAACACCTGCCCGTCTGCAGCGTTAGCAACGTGTCCGGTGAGCTCGATGCCCGTCGACTGCTGGGGATAACGTCTTGTCGTCATGCCCGAGTAGGCATAGTCAGCAACGTGCCGAGACCAGTGATGCATCAGGGCATCCTGAGCAGAGATGTCGATATGCACACCGGTCTCAGTACCTTCATACACAGCGAAGGTAGCGGTGATGGCGGCTGTGGCCGCATGCAGTCCCGCAATCATGAGCGCGACGTCCTGAGGCAGCTTGCGTGGCGCTTCGCCGTCCCTGCCCGATACATGCACAACCCCACCCGCGGCCTGCGCCGTCAGATCTGTGGCTGCCCACTTCGAATAAGGCCCAGTCTGACCAAAGGATGAAACGCTGACGAGGATCAGATGGGGTTGAGCAGCGTGTAGAGTTCGCCAGCCTAGGCCAAGGCTGGCTAGTCTGCTGCGCCCGACGTCCTCTATTACTGCATCGTATGCACCCAATTCATCCAGGGTGAGCGCCTCGACGTCGCGCTTGCCCTGGCCGAGGAAGGCCTCGAATGCGGCTGCGTCCATCGGATCGAGTGGTTCGATTGCCCGGTCGACGCGTAGCCGATCTACTTCGAAATCCAGCTCAGATGCCAGCAGCCCACCGTATTCTGCGGCACAGCCCGAACCGATTTGCAGCAATCTCATTCGAGCCCTACCTTCGATGCATGATCCGGATCCCGCAAAGGTGATGCAGGTCGCTCTGCCAGCTCCAGCGGGGGTGCCTTTGTCAACGCACCGGTTGCCACGAGTCTTCTTACCTCGCTTGCTTCCAGCCCCAACCATTCCTGTAGGACCTGCTCATTGTCCTGTCCTGTGTGTCGGTAGTCGGTCAGCGTCCTGCGCGCGCGGCCGACTACGCGCCATGGCAACGGCGGGTGTGGGTGGTGCTTGTGACCGAGCTTGGCGTTGCGGTGGCGGACGTCCTGCAGTGCGCCCCTGGCCCTGAATTGGGGGTCTGAATTCGAGTCCTTCACCGTGCGTACCGGTGCAGCGGCGATACCTTGGTCTTGCAGGCGGGTTGTTAGCGCGTCCTTGTCGAAGCTACTGGTCCAGGTGCTGATCTGTGTGTCTATATCGTTGTGTTGTGCTGCACGTTCCAGGTGGGTCAGGTCCGGATCGAGAGTTGGCACCATCTCTGCGAGTGATCGCCAGGGTAGGTCTCCCGTGATCGTTATAGCGATCCACTCATCGTCGCCTTTGGCAGGATAAATGCCCTGCGGCGCGTAGCGTGTATCTCGGTTGCCCTGATAGGGCCGCACCTCTCCGGTGATTGCGGCACGCGCGAGGGGTACGCCGATTAGGTGGGAGACCGCCGCCGTCATTGAATGGTCAATGGTGGCACCGCGACCTGTCTGCTGACGTTTGCGCAGTGCTGCAACAACGGCCAGCGCGGCGTGGCGCCCGGAAAGCTGATCGGAGAACACACCTGTTCCTAGTCGGTTGGGCATCTCATCGTCGGCAGACTGCAGCCTGGTGAGGCCCCCGGCAGCTTCAGTTGAAGGCCCGAATGCCGGGTAATCTGACCACGGGCCAGGTGTGCCGTAGCCCGAGACCTGCAAGCAGATGAGTTCCGGTCGATCGGCTCGGAGGGTAGCTGCATCAAGTCCGTATTTGCCAAGAACATGTGGCCGGAAGTTGCTACATATTACATCGGCCTTGTTGGCCAGCTGCCGCGCCACCTTTCGCCCTTCTTCGCTTGTTAGGTCGATTGAGATGCAGCGTTTACCGTGGAAAACTCCGTCGATCACGCTGATGTAGCGATCTTGAGCCCGCTCTGGCTGGGCTACACGCACGACGTCAGCGCCTAGGTCGTGTAATGCGCGGGTCCCTGATGGCAGCGAGAATGCAAGTTCGAAGCTCAGGACACGAATCTTGGTTAAAGGTTTGAAGGTTCGCATGGCCAATAGGCGACTGTGGGTGAGGCCGGTCAATATCCGGGATACGCACTGGGCACGCAACTGTGTTGTGCGTCAGTCCGGGAAGGCGTCATCGAGCAGTTGCGTCAACCGGCCAATAAACTCCGGGTCATTCATGCCCTGCTTGAGCTTCTCAATCTTGTCCGCTGGCAGCTTAACTTGGTAGAAAGCCTGCCCAGCGGCTCGATCACGCTCGCGTTGACGGCGTTTGGCTTCAATCAACTGTTGGCGGCGCCGAGAGCTGACGCTTCTGCGTTTGGCAACCGGTGGGATTGACGGTTTCGCATTCGTTGATTGCTTCACCGCTTTGCGTGCTGGCTTTTTCTTGTTTGCGACCATCAGACCAGCATAGCCCGGGCCGGGCTGTCGCGCAGGCTTAATTTATTTCGGCAGCAGTTTGAGCACATTAGGTTCGAACATTTTTTCAATCTGATTAATTCGTCCTGCTGTCTCCTAACTGATTGCCGCTTGCTCGAGGTTGCTCAGGATGGCGGCTAGGTCCTGTNCGGTGCGGGTGNCCTCGACGAAACTTTGCNCCTCCTCGAAACGCGAAGCTACAGCTATGAGTGAGTTGGCCTCCGCTGTGAGGGTCGTACGTGCCGGAGAGACTGATGCCTGAGCGGNCGCAAGATCCTCAGTGCCGCCTGCGATGGACGCAGCTATNGAGTTGCGAACCGCGACCGGCTCGATTCAAGCCACTGCGCNCACNCGACTTCGNTGTCGTTTTCGATGCCGCNGGGTGCGAGCGCCTCATTGGCCCTGGAGAGCCCGGNATGGAGCGTGGTGATGGGCTCCNAGAGCGGCANAGAATTGGAAGGTATCGATATNGGACCTGCATTTAGTTTTGGTTGGNCGNACTAATCGAAANTGGTCCTTTAGTAANAGGTGTGGCTCAGTATCNGNAGGNGTAACGGAAACTTGATAGGGGCCGTTGGTCGGATTCTAATGTTGCCAAAACGGCGAGAGGAGGGTTGGGATAATGTCTATGACAACAGACGAAAAGGAGGTGTTTCTGGCGGGTTTGCACGTCGGGATTCTGGCACTTAACGAACCCGGNCGGGGGCNGCTTGCAGTGCCGGTCTGGTATGACTACGAACCGGGTGGCGAACTCTGGTTTGTCACGGGGAAGGACTCGCGCAAAGCGCGCTTGGTCAAGGTAGGCACCCGGGCGAGTCTCTGTGCGCAAACCGAGACCGCACCTTATCAATACGTTACGGTTGAAGGCCCGGTGACGTCAGTGGCGGCACCGCAGGGTGAGCTCGAACCGATGGCCGTTCGATACCTCGGCGANGATATGGGGAAAGCCTATGCGGCTAACTCGGGCGGTGAGTCGAGCGTGGTGATCCATATTCAACCAGAACGCTGGCTCGCCGTGGACTACAGCAAAGCTTAGGGCCGGGCGCGTTTAGAAGCGGGAGGTCCTGATCCAATGGTCAACCCGTGCAGTACTCGCCTTGAAATCCTCCGTTGCCGCCGCGTCGGTCTTGCCCTGAGCCTTTAGCGCCGCGATTAGCCCGGTCAGTGACCAGATATCGTGGGGATGATCGAGGAGTTCGGTACGGTACTCCCCTTCGGCTGCGGCGGCATAGCCGGCTTCCAACAGCGCAGCCCCCAGCCAGTGGCGGGGGGCAAAGGGTAACGGTTCGGGTTCGTCGTATTCCATCTGGTCTTCGATGCGTGCGGCTTCACTGAAGGACTCAATAGCGCCCTCGATATCGCCGTCGGCGCGGCGTATCTCGCCTGCAAGGATGTGTGCCGCCTGACCCGTGACGAGGTTGGCGTGATGGAATCTGAAACGCTCCTCGGAGGTTGCAGCGAATTTCAGGACCTTGTCGCGCATGCGCACGGCCCGGTCCCGATCACCGTCGCGCAGGCTTGCGTAACCGTGAGCAAAGTCCCACAAGGCTGCGCTGATCTTGTCCAACGGTCGTTTCCTGCGTTCGAGAACCTCATCGAACCGGCCAAACCGGAGCAGGGTCAGAACCTCGTAGACCGCATTGCCNGTTGCCTTGCGGTAGTCACGGCCTGCCTGGGTAGCGATAGCCCCCTGGCCGTCGTAGGACGCGGCAAATAGCAACATGTGCAGGTTGTGCACCTTGCCGTATGTGAAGCCGTTACCTTCTTCGGCTTGCGCATCGGAGTGTAGGGCGTTGATGTTTGCGCGCACTGATCGGTTCCAGAGGCCGACCTCATTCCAGGTATGTGATGGCATGTGCTGTATGTGGCTGGCGACGGGGATAGTTCCAGCCAGGTAGTCCGCACACGGCAGGGCAAGTCCCGGGTCCTGGCTTGATTCTGTGGCGTGAATATAAAGGTGGCACGCACCTGGGTGGTGGATGTCGTTATCAAGTACGCCGCGGAGTACCGCGTGCAGCCGTTGGACTGCCGGGTCTCCAAGGTCCCGGTTGCCGCGGCGCGGCTCAAGCATGAAAAGCGCCACCGCGTACACCACCGCCACCTCGTGGTGATCCGGGTACAATTTGTGCACCTGGCCCATAGCGTCTGCAAACGCCTTATCCACATCCCGTCGCTCTGCGGGTCTGTAGTCCGCAGGATAACGCACGCGTGCCGCGGCTATGAGGTCACGTTCCAGTTGTGTGCCGCCGCTGAGGCTTGAGGCCGCGTTGATAGCTTCATGTGCATAAGCAGCCTTGTCTTTACTCATCCCGCCATTCAGAAAAGACCCCAGCGCAAACGCCTCCCCCCACCAGCACATGGCGCACGTGGGATCGGCCTCGCGGGCTTCACGCATCGAGCGCGCAGCTTCATTGACGTTGTAGGCCCAACGCAGTGCCATACCCTGATCAAAGTAGGCCTGCGCCCGGGCGCTCGTCGTCGTGATAGGCCAGCTGCGCGTGCCGACCGCCTCCGGAACGAGCTCAATGGGCGCGGTCCATGAGGTTGAATCCATGCCCATGGGGGCCTCGTCCATGACCGGCTGCGAGGCGCAGCCCATTAATACGAAAATGCCGAGAACAGTAATTGTGCTGCGGATGAACTGATGCATTTGACGTCTCCTCGCCGCGAAGCGTGCCTGTCATTGCAGGTGTGTGCAAAGCAGCAGCATGGCAAAGCTGTTGTAATCGCTGAGGCAACCAGCACGACGNGTGCGCTTTATATGGAGGACGCTTAATGGCGAACGAGAAACCGGATCAGGGTGCCCAATCCACCCGCGGTGCCGATCTGCCGTTTACGATCAGGCGTGGGCAGGAACTTGATCTTGGTGGTTCCTTTGAGCCGCCCCCGGGTGATCCTGTCAGCCACTTCGGGGCTGGGTTGGCAAAGACAATGGCGTCGAACGTGTTCCTATCCGGACTGCCCCTCGATTTTGCGCTGCGCAATACAGGGTTTTTCACCGCGCCTCTCGTTGATCGGGTACACGCAACTCAGGTAACTGAGGACCCTCAATCACGGTCGATCAAGGTTGAGCTCGACAATGGCGTTACTCGGACCGCTCGATTTTTCGGCAGTCAGGGNGCTATAGCGCTGCCGTTGGGAACGGAAGACGTCTTCTTCGAGCCAAGTGTTGTTGAACCGGAGCCCGCGCCACAGCAGGACTGTATCTGGCCCGATGAGGTAGTGGGGGTGGATGCGGTTGGCGGCGTGAACAGCAATCTTCTCGCCGAAGCCCTCGACATCATGTTTGCCGAGGAGGCAATGACCGCAGCATGTGTCGTTACTCACAAAGGTCGGCTGGTTGCCGAGCGGTACCGGGATGGCATTGGCGTCGAAACACCGCTTGAGTCATGGTCCATGGGCAAGAGCTTGACTGCCACGATGGTTNGGCAGTTGATCCATCAGGGAGTTTACGAATTGGATCAGCCTGCGCCCATCCCGGCGTGGCAGGCGCCTGGAGATCCACGCGCAGCGATTCGGATTCGCGACATCCTGAATATGTCGAGCGGTCTGCGGTTCCGTGCGATGCAGGACCCGGACTATGATCCAGCGGTGGGTTATCCCGATCATCTCTACGTGTACACGGGCGGTATCGATGCGGCGGCGTTTGCGGCCGGCCTCTCCCAGCAGTGGCAGCCTGGCACAGTTGGCAGGTACCGTAACTGCGATCCTGTGCTGGGAAACTACTTAGTGCGTCTGGCCACCGAGGGGGAAGGTGAGGATGGAGGGAAGGACCTCGCGGCGTATCATGCGTTTCCCCAGCGCGCACTCCTGGACCCGTTGGGTATAACCCGATTCACAATCGAAACTGACCCCTACGGGACCTTCTTGACTCAGGGTTACGAGTTTGGCACCGCCCGGGACTGGGCGAGGCTTGGCAATCTCTACCTGCAGGATGGGGTCTGGAACGGTGAGCGCCTGTTGCCGGAAGGATTTGCTGACTTTGTTGCGACGCTTGCACCAGGCTGGGTTGCGGACAAGCGGCCGATCTATGGCGGCTTCTTCTGGATCAACGGTGACGGACACCTGCCTGTGCCCAAAGACGCCTACTACATGGGTGGTGCGGGCGATCAGCGCACGCTGATGATCCCGTCACATGACCTATGCGTGGTGCGTCTGGGGCATTACGGTGGCTTCCCCGCCAGCAGCGCAAAGCTCAGCGCGATGCTTGCAAAGCTGGTGGANGCGGTACCGCTTTCCTGATTTTCCTAANTTAGCTTGGGATTGTTATTTAGCGTTTTTGGCAGNGCGGGTGGAGCTACGGGGTTCAGAGCTGCGTTTATCTGATCGAAACGGCTTTTGATGCCAACCGCAAACTCTTCCTGGGTAAAGAGGTAGAACCGGTTGCCTTCGATCGCACCGGCGACGAGCTCGCCAACGGTGCGAGGGTCCATGCCCTGCTCAGCAAAATACTTCTGGAACTGGGTGCGCCGCTGCGNCATGTTTGTATTAGTGGNTTCTGGTTTCGTCNGTGCATCAGGCCGCTTCAGTGCCGAGTTCACGATGTTCGTGTTGATGATNCCGGGGCAAAGGCATGTCACGCCGACNTTGGCCCCAAGTTCTCTGAGATCGAAGTANAGCCCTTCTGAAATNCGGGTGACCGCATGTTTGCTGACGCCGTAGACATTGCCGCCGCCCGTCATCATGCCGGCAATCGATGATGTATTGACGACATGTGCGGGCTCGCCGTGCGCTAGCATGTGCGGGACAAACGCGCGCAGGCCATGCATTACGCCACTGACGTTGATGCCCATGACCCAGTCCCAGTCCGCCGCCGAGGTGGCCCACACTGGCCCGGGCGCACCGCCCACCCCAGCGTTGTTGCACAGGACGTGAACGTTGCCAAACGTGTTTGTTGCTGCTTCGAGCAGCGCATCAATCCCGTTTTGCTGGCTTACGTCGGTCACCTTTGGTAGTACCTGACGGTTTTCCCGTGAGAGCCTGGCGGCCTCGGTTGCGAGCATTTCCTCCTGGATGTCCGCCATGACGACCTTCATGCCCCGAGCAGTCAGNGCTTCCGTCATGCCAAGGCCAATGCCGCTCGCAGCGCCGGTCACAACTGCGGTTTTGCCGACAAGCTGTTCCATATTGATCCCTTTGTTGTTGTTAGTCTGATCCTACAGTCCCCACTTTGAACGGAGGTCCTGCATTGGTGTGTAAGTAGCTCCCTCAGTGTAGAAGTTCCCAAGCCAGTCGCCGTCCTCGCGGAAGAAGAAGCGCTCATCTTTCTCCTCGTCTGCCGGTTGGTAACNCGTGTCGATNCTTATTCGGTATCGGTTTGACAGATTCGGGGCTGACGAGTGCATCATGAACATGCCGAAGAGAATGGCGTCTCCGGGATTGAAGTGAGTTGTGCCAAGCGTGAAGCCGAAGTCCTCCACGAGTTCGCGTGGGTTGGCTGTGAAGACCGCCTCAGTGAGATCTCGGTCCATGTCTGTCTGGCCGTACGTATTGATGAGGTGTTCGTGGCGGTGTGAGCTTAGGCAGATAACCAACGGTCCCTCGTCAAGGTCAACGTCGGTTAGCGGGCTCCACATAGTTAGGCGGTTTGGTGTACCTCTGCCAACGTAAACGTTGTCGTAATGGAAGTGGTTGTGCCCACCGTTTGCCATGCAGCGCAGCCAGCGTTTGTCGAAGGTGATGGCCGGCTTGCCAAAAATCCGGGCGTAGAATTCGAAAGTATCAGGGCTGTCTACCACTCTGAGAATGGCTGGGTCATGCGACACTTCAGGCACGCGCAGGAAAGGGAAGTTGCGGTTTTCGGGGCCGATCCTGCCATCTACGGCGGGGGTTCCTGAAGCGATCCCACCACGTGCCTCGATGGCTTCAAGCGTAAACTTGGCGGCGGCCGTCACACTGTCGACGTTATGAAATCCTCTTATGAAGAGGTAGCCGTCTTGTGCAAGGCGCGCACGCAGGGCATCCGGGTCGTCGCGAATCGGGCTGGAGTCCTGCAGGTCCAGTACGTCCTGCCCGAAAGTAAACGTGTGTTTACCAAATCTGAACGGAGTGCCGTCGACTATCACTTTGGGTCTATCTAGTTGCCTGAGGGCACAATGTAGCGCAGTCAAGTACAGGACTGCCACGCGGTACACTGTCTAGTATGAACCAGACAGACAAGATAGAACGGGTTGGGGAACTCGAGGCTCAGCTTGCTGCATTACGCAGTCAGGTCACCGCAAGTGAGCACGCTTTGCATGCGCGAATGCGCGACGAGGAGCTTGAGTTCCGCCTGAGTGCTATGCGGACGGCGTCGAGTGGCGAGAAGCCAGTGCAGTCGGTGCAGGCAGCCTACTGGGACCTGATTAGACAGGTTGACGTAGAAGAAACAGAAAAACTGGTACGGCAACTGCATGAACGTGGCTACGTGATCGTCGAGGGCTTGCTCACGCCGAACGAAATCGAGCACGCTCGAGAAGCGTTGGCGCCCATCTACAAGGGCACTGCAAAGCTGTTCGGTTCTGTGCCCAACAAGCAGACCATGCATGTCCAGAACGTGCTTGCGAAAACCGAGCGGATTGATGCAATTGCCACGTTGCCACGGCTGCGCGCGCTTATAGCCGGCATTCTTGGTATCGACTTCATTCTGAACGCAGGCGCGGTGGCGATGTCGCCGGACCCGGGTTGCGAGCCGCAGGGGTTGCATCGAGACGACGGCTTCTACACCTTGTTCCCCCGACCACGCGTGCCGCTCGTTGTTACCGCTGCGATTGCGCTTGACGACTTTACGCCTGAGAACGGCGGCACTCAGGTTGTGCCCGGGTCAAACTGTTGGCCCGAGAGCCGCCAGCCGGACCCGGCCGACGTGATGCTATGCGAGATGCCTGCAGGCTCGGCACTGATCTGGGATGGCGCGGTTTTGCACGGTGGCGGTGGTAACTCAACCGAGCGCAGCCGGCGTACCCTCACCTTGAACTACGCCCGTGGGTGGCTGCGGACGCAGTTTAATCAGTACCTATCGATCCCCCGAGAGCGCGTGCTGGCGATGCCGGCCGAATTGCAGACGGACCTCGGCTATCACCGTAGTGCTATGGGCCTAGGCGGTTGCGATCTTCAGGATCCGCTGGCTTACCTGGAACGCCTACAGGAGGCGGGTGGCGACGGTGCCCAGTCGGGATTGGGTTATGAATCTCGGGAACATACGCAGGAGGCGGGTTCCCGCTAGAGCCGTTGGGGGAGGATTGGGCGTCAGACTTGCTCTGGCCAAGATCAACACGCGCAACACAGACCTTGTCAGCAGCGGCGCGATCGACCCATCAGCCTGTTGGAACCTCGATGCCCGATATCAACGACCCCCCTCATTGACCGCAGAATCCTGGCTTTTTTAGCACCATGCCCGTGGCTAGCGATGCCGCAGATGCAACCGATCAGGACACAACGGTTGCGGGCCGTGGTCTGCAAAGCAAGCATGGGCGGGCTCGACTGACTAGTACTGGGCCTGGGAACGATGGTTGCCGATCTGAATGTGCGGCCTTGCAGAAACGGTCTATCCACATGACATCAAATGCGTAAGTGTTGAGGCACGTCGCGTCCCTAAACGACATGGCCGCTGCCCCTTCCCGCTTTGTCTCACAGGCTGATGGGTATGTACATAGTGCGCTTGGCAGGTCGCGTGTCACGCTCGAGATTCGTCTACGGCAGGCAGATGTCATCGACGACGCCGCCTCCTGTCGCGTGCTCGACAATGGCAGAGTAGAAGCTCTGCGCAGCGATGTGGAGTGTTGCTCCATGCAGGTAGTCCCGGGTGACGGGTTTGGAGGGTGGTTCACCTCCTATGCCAAAAAAAATCCGGTTCCTGAAAAAAGCACACAGCAGCATCGAAGTCCGAATCAGAGAATGTTCGTAACCCCGGATGTTCGGTGTCTAGGGTCAGAGTGCGGCTAGGGAAGTCGACATCGCTTGCCTCAGGCTGTGACGGCGCTCGAATCTGGATTCTGTTTACCGCGAATACGCGCCCAAAAAACGCCCAGTACGATCAGATTGATGACGCCTGCAGCGCATGCCCAGCCATACGACCAGAGGTAGTCGCCGGTCTGGTCATATAGTACGCCACCAACAAACCCACCCATTCCCATTCCCATCCAGCCAAAGAAGGAGGTCAGACTCATGGCACGGGCGCCAAGTCGGGCTGCGACCATCGTGCGCGTACATACAAGAATGCTGGACATGACGCCCGAGTAGGTGAAGCCGAAGGCTAGCGCGAGCGCATAGAGTGACAGCAGCCCGTTGATGTGGGGAAACCAGACCACAAAGAGAGTCTGTCCAAGGGACATCAACAGGTAGGCCGGCAAGGCGCCAATGCGGTCACCCAACTGACCGCCAAAGATGCGCCCGGCAACCCCGGCAAACATAAGCACCATCAGTACTCGGGTAGCGGTTTCGAGCGGCATACCGTCATCAGTCAGTAGCGGTACGAGATGCACAATGGGTACCGACATGCAGTTACAGCAGAAGATTACAGCTACGCTGATCCAACCGATGACTTCCCAGTCTGAAAGCACAAAACGCGTCTCGCTTGATATTGGCTCGGCCCGTTCGGCCATGCGCTGGGGTGACTCACGGATGAAGAATGACAATGGCAGGGCGATGGCGAGGTAGATCCAGGCCATGGCCTCGTAGGTGTCGCGCCAGCCCCATGTTTCTATACCGAGGCCGGCAAAATAGGGCACCACGCCTTGCCCGAAGGCACCGCCGGCGGCGGTAATGCCAAGCGCCAGTCCTGGGCGCTGCTTAAACCAGAACCCGACGTTGGCGAAAAGGGGCGCCGACACCACTGCGTTGCCCAGTGCGCCGAACAAAAAGTAGAAGGCATAGAACTCGACAACGGTTTCCTGACGGGCGAGCAACAGCAACGCGCCTGTCATCGCGAAGGTGGCGATGAGGCCGAACCAGCGGGTCCCGAATCGATCGGCGATGACTCCCCAGAGTACGCCAAATAATGCGGCTGAGAAGGCAATTGCGGTGTAACCAAAGGCGGTTTCGCCACGACTCCATCCGAACTCGGTGGCAAGTGGTTTCAGGAATACCGAGACTGCGCCAAGCGCGCCAAACGAGAGGGTCGACAGTATAAAAACGATGCCGACAAGGACCCAGCCGTAGACGGGGTCCTTTGGGGTTGTCGTTGGCGCGGTCAAATCGTGGCCGCTTGCGGCAGGTTGTCCTTGATCTCGAACCAAGGTGCCTTGCTATCGACAAAAATGTGGCGGACGGGGCCGGTTTCTGGCGCGGAGTCGAGTGAACCGAGGGGTATCACCGCGATGCCTCGATGTTGTTCCCTCCTTGGCAGGATCGAGCCGCAGGTCTTGCAGAATGCCTGGGCAAATACCTCGGCATCGGCTAGTCGGTAGCGAACGATGTGTTCTTCGCCGCGGCTGAAGGTCAACGCATCGATGGATACAAATCCGTTTGCGCCGTAAGCCGCTGACAGCGCCTTACGGCAGCGGCCACAGTGACAGTTGTGCGCGTACTCAATGGGTGCGGTGACCTCATATGCACAGCGCCCACACTGGCAACTGCCGGTCTTCTTGCGGAGTGATGTTGGGGCGGACATGGCTGGGCCAGACAGTTCGGTCGGCCCATCTTTGCCAGGGAAGGCGTCAAACTGTCGGAGTGAGTCATCAAGTGCGTACCAATCAGCCTTGTAGGGCGTGAACAGGTGAATTTTCGGAACAACTCCCGGGTCGGTATCGAAGCACCCGGCAGGGATGAAGCGGTGCCCGTCCTCCCCAATGCCGGGCACCACGGACCCGCAGTGTGAGCAGAATGCCCGCCGGAAGCCCGGTGAGGACTCGTACCAGGTGATCGCTGGTTCACCCTTAGTGAATCGAAACTCGTTAGGTTGTGCCGCCATGTAGGTCGCAAATGCGGTGCCATGGATCTTGCGGCACACCGAACAGTGACAGTGGGCAAGTGGCGTAACTGCGTCCACGGCCCAGCGCACTGCACCGCACAGACATCCTCCGGAATGTGGATCAGCCATGTTGCAGCCTGTTTGGGTCAGAGCCAGGGGAAGGGGAAATTAGACCCTCGCCATAGCGGTTAGGAGTGTGAGTTCAATCCAGGTAAGCGTCATGGAGCCGGCTCAGATCATCACCTGCCGGGCGCGGGTTACGCCGCCATTGACCGCCGTCACCCCGGCAGACAATTGCGTTGTCGAGCACTTGCTCGGCGCCCGGTTTGGCGCCGCACGAGGCGGGAAGATAGCGCAGTGTCAGTCCGCAGCGTCTTGTATTCGAAAGGTTGTGTTCGGAGCCGTGTACCAGCGTGCTGGTATGCAGGGAGATTTGTCCGGCGTGCATTACGTTGTCGAACGGTTCGCCAAGGCTTTCGGTGAACTTTGCCTCGGCGTCTGGGATCTCCTGGGCAAGGGCCACTTCGCCTTTGGCACTCTCCCACTCGACTCGTCCCAGTCGGTGGGTGCCGGGCAAAAAGCGCATGGGCGCGTTGTCTGGGGTAACGTCGTCGATGGCAAGCCACACCGTGACCGTGCGCGTTGGGCGCACGGGCCAGTAAGTGGCATCCTGATGCCACGGCACGCGTTTAGGGTCGTGGGGCAGTTTGCAGAAGTAATGGCTTGACCAACAAACGAGGTCGGGACCTAGGATGTCTTCGACGTAGTCAAGCAGCTTCGGATGCAGGGCAAGATCGTATATGCCCTTGCAGCGATTGTGATAGCTCATGATTGAATAGGCGTTGCGGCGGTCGTTCATTGCCCGAACGGCTTTGAGCAGGCTGTCGAAGTAATCCCGGCTCGCGACCGCCTCAGCTTCACTCAGGGCGGGCAGGGGGCTGATGAATCCCTGCGCGTTAAACGCCTCTACCTGTGCAAATGTAAGTGTTTTTGCCCGCTGGGGGTCGGCGGGTTCGAAGTCTATTGGCATGGCCACCTCACTCGTCGATTATGCACCAGTCCGAAGCCACCCGTGGGGTTAGGTTGAATGCGATCGGGGCCGTCCCCATACTCATGGTTGAGTTAATTGCAGTCTCAATCCATGTCCGAACCCTACGCCCACATTACTTTTGGTCAGGATCGCAACGCCGAAAGGCTGGGAGCGTTTGTTGCTTGGCTCGTGACGAATAATCTGCTCGAAGCTGTCTTCGAACGCACCGTTGAGAAAGCAGCTACGCGCGTCAAAATGCAGGACATGACAGGCCCCGAGTTCTTGACGACGGTGCTTGACGGTGAGCTCGCTCCCCACCAACTGAGCGATGAAGGTCGGGACTTTGTCGAGGCTTACTTCGTGACCGGGCAGTTCGATTCAGACTATGCGCTTTGCGATTACGTGGGCGAGAATGAGTGGTATCGATATGACGAAGTCTCGCCGCTCGTGTCGGCGGCTTTCAAACAGCATTGCGATCCTAAGCCGCGCAAACGGTCGCGCGCGGCAAAGATTCTCTCTTTCCCGTTTGGGCGCAAGCACTAACCTGGCCTTGCCTGGCCCCCAGGGTGGTCTGGTAGGACAGTCGAATCGACGTCTGTTTGGTTGGTAGTTGCGGAGGGGCACATGTCTCATATAGATCCAGATGAACGACCGCCTCTCTGGGTAGGGCACGTCTCGATGCGAACTCCTGTATTGGAAGAGACTGCGGCATTCATGGAACAGATCGGGATGCGCAAGGTGACATGCGGTAATGATATTGCGATTCTGGAGTTGCGAGGTGGCACCCATCTCGCGCTGATGCAGGACACTTCTGGTGAACCCGGAGAGGCGCGTTTTGACCTTATGGTCGAAGATGTCGACGTTACCTGGGCCCGCTTCAAGGAACTGGGTGTGCCTTTGACAGCGATTGAGCGTGGGCGGATTCACGACGCCTTTGTTATCACTGAGCCTGGCGGCAACACGATTGTCGTCAACTCATCTCACGTGACCGAACTTCCGGTCTAGGTGTCAGCTAGAGACGTCTCTGCGGGCGACACGCACCCACCCTGATGGAGTAAACAGGCATGGCCGATGCGCCGATTATTGATTCCCAGGTCCACGCTTATGAGGCGAATTCGGACGCGCGCCCTTGGATAGGAGACCTCGCAGGCCCGACTTCCGTGACCGGAGAGGAAATGGTCGCAGCCATGGATGCAGTCGGGGTGGATGGGGCTCTGCTCGTCTCCCCCTGGAGTCTATACCGCTATGACGCAAGCTACGCGTTGCAGGTGGGCGAGGAGTTCCCGGGGCGCTTTGGGCTCATCAAACCGTTTGACCCCCGACGCGAAGATGTTGCCGAGGAAATTGCCGAATGGGCGTCGGTGCCCACGACTGTCGGGGCGCGATTGATGTTGTGGGGCGAAACGCCACCGACGGCGGACGACTCGGGCCTTAAAAGCATACTTGCGGCCGGTGCTGCGCACGGCTTGCCCGTCAACGTGCTGGCCTGGGGCAAACTGCCCCTCGTGCATCAACTCGTCCGGCAACATCCGGAGACGCAGATCGTGATCGATCACATTGGTCTGCCTCAGCCTTTCTACCCACCGGTGCCTGATGCCCCTTTTGAAGGGGTCCCAGCGGTCTGTGAGCTGGCCCAATATGACAATGTGGTCATTAAGATCTCGGGGGCCTGCACGCTGGCCCATGAGCCGTTTCCGTTTCCTGACATCTGGGCACCGCTGGCACGGGTATTTGACGCTTTTGGCATCGACCGGTGTCTGTGGGGTACAGACTGGACCCGCGCCACCAACCTTGTGACCTATCGGCATGGAGTAGAGGCATTCCAATTGACCGATACGCTCTCCGACACTGAAAAGGCTCGCCTAATGGGTGGGAGCATAGAGGCGGTGTATGGCTGGCGTCCTGGATGATGAGAGAGAGCCACTTCGCTTCTTTTTTTGACTGCTAGGGTTGGTCTTCGCGCACGACGGCCGAACTGATCTACACGCGGAGGTATTGAGCCGCTGGGCGGGTGGCAGTTCAATACTTTAGATCTCATTTTCCGACCGCGTTTTGAGTGCCCGAATCATTGCGCTCGACAATCCAACCTTCGAGGCGAATGAAGAAGACGTGCCCCAGGTCGAACCTCTCGTTGACATGCGCAATCCAGAACCGGCCCTTCACGAACGAAGAGTGCTTGGACTCGATCTGCGTTCAGTTTCTGCGTTCATCGGCAAACGTTGGGGAGGGAAGATCTACGATCCTGAATCTGGGAACATGTGCTCTTCATGCATGCGTGTAGACCGGGCGGGGAGCCTGGCGATGCGGCTTTATTGGGATGCGGTTGACAGGTCGCATCGCAACGTTTGAGCTGCTCAGCCGCCGCACTGAATCGCTGCTACGGATGTTGCAGAAGTACGGCCTGCACCCGTGTACACCCTGATTCAGCGTCAGCCGTCGTAGAACCCGCGAGGGTGGATACCAATGAGCCGCTTTTGGCGTTCCGTATTTGCCCGGCCCAGCGCCGCCCGTGAAGTGTGATTGACCTCGGCCGTGGGCCGAACTCGTTGTGCTATATCCCGGCGCGCGTAGTGCACTTGGATGAAAAAACGACCGGTGTCCCCCTTGCGACTCGGTAGGCGCCGGTGCCAAAGATCGGAGACAAAAAAAGCTACGTCGCCGGCCCTTGCCGTGAGCGCTTCGACGCCGCGCCCGTAACACGTAAGGTCCAGGTCATGAGGTCGGTCCAGTGGTGGTGGTTCACCACACTTGTGGCTGCCTGGAATCACCCCGGTTGGCCCACACTCAATCGGACAGTCCTGCAGATAGATGTGGGTGCCGATGGCGAACACCGGGTAAGGGATACGGTCATCCCATCGAACCTCGGGGTCATGGGGTACGTGGGGTCCCGCGTCAATGTGCCAGTTGCCGCCGCCTTGGCGGTTGGCTTCGCGCGGCGGGTTACGCCAGCAGGTGTTGGCGATGATGTGACAGTCTTCGCCGAGCAGCGGTTCGATTGTGTCTAGGATTGCTGTGTGAGCGACTACTTCTTGAATGGCCGAATTGCGGTTGAACATCTCGTAGCGGAAGTCGTCTCGTTCTTCGGCAGGCAAACCGTTGCGATCGTCGGGTTCGTACGCGGCGTAGACCGACGATGCTTCGGCATGCAGCATGGAAACCTCGCTGTCCTTCAGTACGCCAGGCAACACGGCGTAACCTTCTTGTTCCAACTGTGAAGAGACTGGCGAGGCACGCTCTGTACGAAGCCAGTTGTAGACCTTTTTTCTCAGCATCTCGGCTTCCTGGGTTTGTGCATGGGTCTGTTCTGTAGGGCTATGTTGGTGCTATGGAATGCGTTAACCGCACTCAACTCGATGTCTTGGCGGTCTCATTCGCCCAGCGATAGTCAGCCTTGCCGCTCGGACTGCGCTGAATCTCCGCGACGTAGATGAAGGCCTTGGGAAGCTTATAACGCGCGATGTGACGCTCGCACTCTTCGAGGATCGAGTTCTCGTTGGCGGCAACTCCTTCGCGCATGCGTACGATGGCGACTACTTCATGGCCCCAACGCTCTGATGAGCGACCCGCAACTACCGCGTCAAACACGTCGGCGTGATGCTTGAGTGCCTGCTCCACTTCCTCTGCAAAGATCTTCTCTCCACCCGAGTTGATCGTGACCGACTCTCTCCCGAACAATTCAAGCGCGCCGTCTGCCAACAGTCTGACTCGGTCGCCTGGCACCGAGTAGCGCGTTCCGTCAATTGTGGGAAAGGTAGCTTCCGTTTTGGTGGCATCACTCAGATAGCCCAGAGGGATGTGGCCTGTTCGTGCCCACCAGCCAAGTCCCTCATGACCAGGTTCAAGGACGCCGGACAGGTCTTCCTTCAGCACTGCGTTGCCGGGCGTCAGCTTGAACCGGCCGGTGGCTGCGCCGGCTTTGGCATTACTAATTTGCTGGCCTTGACTGCCGGTTTCGGACGAACCCGCAGAGTCGACGATCGTGACCTGCGGCAGTGCGGCGATAAGCTCTGCCTTTACTTTGGCCGTCGTGATTGCGCCGCCGGTCACGATGCCGCGTAGAGAGGGCAACTTACGCCCGGTTGCGGCCAGCGCGTCTGCGATGGGCCTCCCAAATGCATCTCCGACCATCAACAGATTGGTGACGCCATGTTTCTCGACCGTGTCCAGAATGTCCATCGCATCCAGGCGCTTTACGTTCTCTTGCAGCACGACTGCGCCACCAGTGTGAAACGCCTGGAAGGCGACCCAGTGCCCGGCTCCGTGCATGAAGGGTGCGCTTGGTAGGTGGCGCAGGGTGTTGCCGGAAGCCCGTTCGACAAACTCGTCAATCGATGCCAGTACCGCACCATTCGTGCGGCGTCCGCCCAGCGCACCAACTAGGGCGTCGCCCTGCCGCCACAGAACACCTTTGGGCATTCCAGTCGTGCCGCCCGTATAGAGCATGTAGAGGTCATCAGGTGACCAGGCGAGATCGGGGCGCTCAGAACTGGCCGCCCCGAGGGCCGCTTCGTAGTCGACGGCCCCCTCGATAAGGGGTTGAGGGTCGTCGGGATCCTGTACCTGCAAGAGCAGTTCTAGAGTCGGGATCTGTGACCGGACGGTGGCGACATGGTTGGCGAGAGATGAGTGGAAAATTAGTGCGCGTGTCCTGGCGTTGTTGAGCAAGTAGAGGAGTTCTTCATCAACGTAGCGATAGTTGACATTGAAGGGCACCGAGCGGGACTTGAAGCTTCCGAGCATCCCCTCGAGATACTCGGGGCAGTTATACAGGTACAGGCCGACGTGGGACTGGCCGCTNTCCCAGGGCTGTAGCGCCGAGCGTTCNGTATCGCAGCCTAGGCCATGGTCGCTCAGGCAGTTTGCCAGTCGTCTGGAACGCTCCGTCAGCGCCGCGTACGTCGTCGAGCCCCCAGAGGAGATAATGGCATTGCGCTCCGGATAGGCATCGGCTATTGCTTCGTTCAGCGCTGCAAGGTTGAGTGGCACCACAAGCTCCCGCGTTTGGATGGCGCGCAATCGTATCAAGGTCCTCGTGTTTGTAGGCGGTTTGCACCGGGCTAATTCGAGTCGCATGGCAGTGACAGNTATTCGCCTTTAGCGNGCGACCAATCTCGATGGTGCTAGTCGATCGGGGGGGCAGGTTCGCGGTTGCTTACGCGCCCCCCTTACATTGCCACGTGTCGATCGCAGTGCGATGCTGTTGGNATAACAAACTCGGGGGCNTGTGTGCGAGNACATACTTACCTGCGCGGATTCGCCACNACAGTACTGGNCCTGTTGNTCCTCAATGGCTGCAGCTTGCGGGTCGGCCCGCAGCCGCTTGAACCGCTCACTACCGATGGCTGCAGTCTGTTCCCTGACGACGCGATTTTGTCCTGCTGTACGGATCACGACATCGATTACTGGCAGGGCGGCACTGCAGCGCGCCGCAAGCAGGTGGATGAACGCTTCCGACNGTGNGTTGAAGATGTTAGCGGCAGTGTCTTGTTCGCGACCTTGGCGCACCGTGGCGTGAGAATCGGCGGCAATCCCTACCTTCCGCCAGCGGCCGGCTGGGGTTATGGCTGGCCGTATCCGCGCCGCTACGGCCCGTTGCTCCCTGAAGAGCGCGCGCGCGTATTGGCCANTATGCACGAGGCGCTGATGGCGTCAGAAGCGGCCTGTAGCGTGGGTGATGATCGAGCCTGTCACCTGCATGAGATATTGGCTCGGCGTGACGAAATACGGGCGGAGCCGTCGGGCNCAGTTGNGCCATAGTNCTGCAAGGAAGTCNNTCGTTCCCGTTGTGCGATTCGCGGCAGTTGCTTTGGCATCGGCAGCACGGCAGGCGTTTGGACGGCCCGGCTGGCACCCTGATTCTAGCGCTCTAGCCTGTTAGGCTGCGCACTGACCTAACCCGGGACTGCCCGATGGCGCTCACGCAACATGCCGTTGAATCTGATCGGGTGCCGACGCCAAGGTCATACCGGGTACTGCTTCCCGAGGGTATAAACCCTAGCGACCATGGGTCCTTACCGCTGCTGCTGCTGCTTCATGGCGGTGGCGGGTCCAGTGAGTATTTGGCCACGGTGCAGCCCCAGATCGAAGCGGGCTGGGCTGCAGGCACGTTGCCGCNGCTGGCGGTTGCAACGCCTGACGCAGAACGGTCCTTCTACCTTGACTGGGCAGACGGCAGCCAGCGCTGGGAATCGTTTCTCATGGAGGAGTTCCTGCCACACCTTTGCGCCACGCTACCGGTTGCAGGCACGCCTCAAACTACCATGATCTCTGGGGTTTCGATGGGAGGCCACGGTACTTGTCGGATTGGCCTGCGGTATCCACAGCGGTTCCGTGCTATGGCCGCGATGGAACCTGCAGTGATGCCNGCNATGGAACTTGGCCAAGTGCCAGCNGCGAACATTGCGTTCCAGAGTGCTCAGGTAATTGCNGAGCGTTATGGCTCGCCGCCGGACGCATACTGGGCCGAGAATAACGCGGCGCGAATTGCCACTGAGAATGTCGAGCTTATCAAAGCCTCTGGCATCAGAATCTACTTGGAAGTTGGTGACGAGGACTTCCTTTTGCTGAACGAAGGCACCGAGTATCTGCACCAGGTACTTCTGGGTATTGGCGTTGCACACGAGTATCGCTTGGTTCTGGGTGCTAACCACGTGGGGCGGAGTCTGGTACCAAGATTTGCGGACTGCCTGGGCTTTCTGGCGAGGGCGCTGGAAGACCCGCTGCCCGACCCGGCGCTCGAAGCTATTCTCGAGCTGAAAGCTGGCTCAGGACTCACGCCNCCTTAATGCCGGGAGCAAGTCTGGTCCACCAGGCGATACTGAAGCCAAATGCGCCCGCGCTGTACCACGCGGTCTGTCGTGCCTGATTTTTTTCTGCAACTGTCATTGAGTTATGTGCATAAACGATCATCGTCAGNGCCCATGCGCGCCGGGTGCTCGAATTCGCCGCGTCTTGGGCATGATTTGACTGTGTGCAGNCGGCGCTGTCGCTTAGACCGAGCTGACTTTGGGGGGNGAGATCCGGGNAGGCGTTCGAAACGCTGGACGGGCAGTTTCGAGCGNGTGGCNTAGAGGTGTGATCAACTGCTACTGATGTGGACCTGTGTGCATGCAGCCGCCGGTACTGGGCCCTTGAAGGTGGGCGTGGACTGTTCAGCATGGCCGTACCTACCTCGGCGATGCCGGCGGGTCGCCGACGTGCGGTGAAGCACTCATTGCCGGTGAGCTTCTCGTATACGGTCTGCGGGAGAGCGATTTAAGTCGATTGCACTCGCTTAACCGGTCCTACCTTAGGCCGAGATCTAGGCGCCCGGGCGAGGGCGTTGGGGCCTTGATGTAGAGTGGGCATACCGTTTCGGCAACGCTGCTCAATCCGTTCGGTAGCGGATGTCACCAACCTCGATGTCTGGGCGTACACACTGCCCGGGCGGATCGGGCAGACGTTCGATGCGCCCTGGCAAACTGGAGTCGCCGTGCAGTACTACACTTCTACTAGAGACGGTTCAGCAACGGATCATCGGTATGACCAATACGATCGGCTGCTTGGTGGCAGAACGAAGGACCCCAACAACACTCCCATGCATGGCCTGTTCATATCAGTGAATCGCGCCGCATTTGGTCTCAGACTGGATTAGTAAGTGAACCCTCGCCGGGATGCCCGCCTACATTACGGTGCAGCCTATTTCGAGTCGGCTTCCGATAACTGGGTCATCGCGAAACGGCGCGGCCCCGCCTTCGAGCTTATGGATCATCGCGCTGAGGGTTCTCTTCCGTACTTGCCAGACGGTGCCCTGCCTGGCGCATCCGTTCGAACTGCTCGGCACTGTGCGTGTGTCTTCTGGCGTATACCGAGTATTCATTTGCGTCTGCCTGCGGTGAATCGTCGGTAAGTTCGCCGACTGCATTCCAATCATCCCGGAGTGGCGCCATCGCGCCGTCGCCCTGACCTTCGAAGCCTCCTAGTCCGCCGTGCCAGGCGCGGAAACCTAGGCGTGCTTTGAGTTTGTCGCTGGCGTTGGCGTAAATCTCTGGGCGCAGGGTCAGGCTCCACTGTTCCTGCTGACGGATGAACGGCTTGTGGAAGGTGAGAATGATCAGCCGGCGAAGGGCATCTGAGAAGTTGGCGCCCGTGCCGTGTACCAGGCGCCCATCCATGATCAGTGCGCTTCCGGCGGGAGCAACGACGTTGGTTGTAGGCGGCAGTGGCGGAACCGGATTAGCGCCGCAGTCGGTCAGAATCTGATGCGAGCGGGGGATGACCAATGTGCCCCCGTTGTTTTGTGTGAAGTCGTCCAGCGGAAAGCCGACAAAACACTCGAATGGCCAAGGTGGCCAGGGCTTCGGAATCATTGACTGGCCGCAGTGCAATGCCTGCGGGGTGCCGTTAGGGCCGGCTATCGCGGCCGCCGCGGAGTTGCAGATGAATTCGCGACCTAACAACTCGGTGGTCAACTGATCAAGCAACGCGCCCTTGGCGACGCTTCGTTCGGAGAACTCAATAGCATCAGCGAAACAGCAGCCTTTGTTCGCGAGTGCGATCAGAAACTGATTGGTTGGTACGCCATCGGTGTCTGCGGAGGTGAAGCCTGTCAGGTTTAGGCGCCTTTCGGCTCGGGCCTGATCGTCGACCCGGGTTCGGAATGTCTCAAGCTGCGCTGGCAAAAGCGCATCCGCAACCACACAGTATCCAAAGGTCTCAAGGCTGTGCCGAAGTTGATCGATGTCGTCACTGGCTTCGGGCAACTCGCCAGGTGCGTAGTTACCTTCTGTAAGGTGGTAACCCTCGCGTACGGGTTCGCTGGTCTCGACGTCGACGTAGTAGCCCTGGTCGATAAGGTCGCGTTGTACAGTGTCGCGGTGATAACGCGTATAGAGCGGCTTGGGTTGTCCATCGTCGACGTAGCCAACCCTGCGTTTGATCTTCTTGCCAATCTGAACCACAGACGTCTCCCGGTTGCCGAGGCGTCGATGGTCCATCTGAAGCATTGCACGGGTCAAGTTACCCCGTGTTCGGTAAATCAACCGTGACCCCGCCGGACTGTTGGTGAGTTAAAGAAGCGGAACTTGGGCTTTGCAAGGGAGAAGGCTTAGGTAATGGCCTGATTGCCGATCCCGAAGTATTTGCGCGGGACAGCGTGTGCATGTTTGGGATAGATATGGTTGGCAGTATGAGGATACGCGGCATGCCTCATGTGCGGCCCTCTCGGCCGACGTCGATGGGAACAGTGGGATGGAGTTTTGACAGTAGTCTGTTTTATCCACGATGCGCTTATCCCGGCCGTGTTCATATCTCATCCCATTTGATTCCTTAGTCGCCGTCATCGCTGTAGCTCTGGAACGCGTAGGCGACTTGATGGAGATTGATTTGACAGATCGAACAGGCTGGCTTTGCGTTGGTGGACTACCTGGATTGGCGTCCCAGATGGATGCAGTGCCAGTGCTGATCTGGTTGGGTAGTACTCTGACGCGGTGGGCGCCAACACAGCCGTAGACCGCCGCTGCTGTGGCGTTTTCGTTTCATGCTCTCTTGGCTCGCAGACTTAGTAGGAAAACCATTACCGCAAGGTACTCGAGCGGATCTCGACCCCGCACAGCTGAATCGGCTGGGATACGGTATGCGTTTCGGATTGGGATTCTGGGAAGGGCTGCGAGAATTGCACTGGGCTTGGGTGCGAATGCTTCTCTAACCTAGGCTTGGAGCGTGCCGCCGCATTTAGCGGCCTCAGTGGGTGTCCGTGAGTCTGGACGCGGTCCGGTACGGACTTCGGTGGTCTTGAGTCCAGCGTCGCCAGGGTGCAGCAAAATCGCGATTTTGGGCTCGAATAGTCACAGAATGTTCGAGGCGCCAATCTCTTTCAAAACCCTGTTATTGGCAATGGGAAGCGCTATTGCTGCGGCGAAAGGTAGGCTTCACCAGATGGTTCACCTGTTTTGTCAAATTGACATTGATTTCGGAAGGGTTTAATAAAGCATCGCGTGCTAGGTGGACCCTCTGTTGGGGGACNANTGGCGTGCTTGAAAAAACAATAACCGGGGCTGTTTTAGCCTGGCTAACTTGGGGGAATCTTAATGAGATTTCGTAAGGCTTTGATCTACCTCGTGTCGGTAGCAGTGATGTCCGGGTATGGCATCAATCTGTCTGCAGCTGATGACGATGAAGACGAAGAAATGGAAGATATCCTCGTAACGGGTTCATATATCCGTCGCGATAATTTCGACCTTCCTTCGCCTAAAAACATTCTCGACCAAGCCGACATTTCTTTGTCGGGGAACGCTGAGATTGGAGATGTGATCTTCGATCAATCTTTCCAGCTAGGTGTAAACGCCAACGCAACGCCTTTTGAAGGTATTTGTTGTGGTGCAGAACTTGGCGACGGTCTTGGCACTTCTACCGGTTGGGGCGAAGGTGCAGATAACCAGCAGGGCAACCAAGGCACTGAAGTCTGGGCAAATCTGCGGGGACTAGGCACTCGAGCCACCATGACAATGATGGACGGCCACCGTCTGCCAGCAGACACTACTATTCGTGGTGAGCGCGCCGGCGTTGACGTGTCAGGCATGTATCCGTCTATTGCTATCGGCCGTGTCGAGACCATTCTTGATGGCGCGTCCGCTCTCTATGGCGCAGAGGCCGTGTCGGGTGTCATCAACATGGTCCCGCGCAAGGATTTCGAAGGGCTTGAGGTTGCAGTCGACTACTCACAGCCTCTTGAGGATGGTGCAGCTAACTCCGGGATCAGTATCCTGGGTGGTGTTCAGGGTGACCGAGGACGAGCCATCTTTGCGATGGAGCTTCGCGAGGTTGATCGNATGCGTTTTACAGATCGCCCCGAATATCTGATTGACACCAGAAACCCGTGGATGCGCGACGATTCTCCAGGTAATGAATTCTATTCCCGCTCGCACTGGTCGAAGTTCTGGCGCGACTCCTACAACATTGGCAGTAACCCAGCCAGTCGTTTCCGTGCACCGGTGCGTAATAGTCTTGGCGAACTGCANACGCCCACTGAACGTGGGGACGGGGCTCTTAACCCTGGCGGTGGATACGGTACGCGTCAGGCATCGACCTATCGCTGGGCCGATAATCTAGGCCAAATNGCAGTCGCGACGGTTACAGATCCCTCCTGTGCATACGGTTTCGGGTCGGGTAACTCTGACCACGGACCGATGAATGTACCAGGTGGTCCTTGGGCCGGCGCTCAAAACCGCTGGCAGGACTACCACTCTAGGTCCTCCTTCTCCAGTGAGGCACTCCAAGGCGGTCAGCTTGATTTTGGCGAGGGCGGTACGCTAGAGGCGTGGGAACGTGAACACGGTACGGTGCGTGGTCAGGGCTTCCGACATAAGGAAGGCGTGACCTACACCTACAATGATGTGCGTAAGCACGCCAACTTTTTGAACGGAACAATTGACCCAGACCGTCCGGCGCGTCATTGCCGTTCGATTGACTCGGACTATCAGGATCTCCAAGCGGAAACCACTCGCCGTAAAGGGATGGCCTACTTTGAGTACGACCTTAACGATAATCTGACCGTCCGCGGTGAGATTGTTGCGGGTCATGTTGATTACAACACTCGCATGTACGCTCCTGGCTTTAACGACTTCGATACTGCTAATGGCGCATTCGTTTCTGACACGATGGCTATCGCGGTAGGTTCGAACCCAGGCAACCCATTCCGAGCATTTGCTGATGGCTCCCACACTAACGACTGGCTCGCAGCTGGATCCGAGCAGTGGGATCCGGAGTTGAATAACCAGCATGATTATCCGGGTCAGCGCACGTTCTCGACCATGTGGCTCGATTCGATTCACCGCCAGCTCGATTTCTTCGATCAGAACGGTGACGGTCGCTACCAGTACTTGGTTGAGCCTGGCGAAGCCTTGGTCTTTGCCCAGGACCTCAACGGCGACGGCATTCCCGATCGTGATTTTGATGGCGACGGTGTCGCCGACGTGAACATGCAGCGCAACCCGGAAGCACGGGTTATGCTCATGGACATGACTCCGGTTCTTGGACCGGACGGTGTAACGATGATTCCGGCACGCTTCAACCCGGCCGGTGGCGGTATACCTCTGTATGAAGATGCTCGTTTCCCCGGTTCCGTGGGTGATTCCAACCAGAGCGCGCTGCTCTTCGCATTCCCGAAGAATCCGCGCAATACAAACCTTGATTGGGTACATAACGACGGCATCAACAGCTGGCTCCGTCGCACTCAGCGCAACGACATCCGGATTCGTCTGGGTGGTGAGCTGACGATTGATGACTGGATCATAGACGCTGACTGGATTTGGTCTAAAGGTGTTCGAGAGACCAACCAGCCTCAAGAAGTCACGGCTGAGATGGTCAAGGCACTGAGATGTCAGGCTGGTCCACAGGGTGATTCTTGCTGGAACCCGTTTGGTTCGTCATATCTCATGATGGACGAAAACGGTATGCCAACTGGTGATCCGAGCATCACTCATCCCGCTCCGAACGATCCGGGCTGGACGCCCACAAACCATGTGTTTGTGAACACCGAAGAGGAAAATCGCCTCGCTGGTGTAGTGATGGGTTATGACGTGCAGGATCTGTCGATGAATATCCTCGACGTTGTTGCGTCCAACTCGACACTGTTCAATCTGCCTTACAACGATGAGCCGGTTGGCTTAGCGGTCGGTATCCACTATCGCATGGAGGAGGAAGAATTCCGGCCTCATGCCCTAAACCAGGCGGCTACGGGTGGACCGAGGATCGCGCTGCGTACGAGCGAGCAGGAAACAAACGCGATCTTCGCTGAGTTGGCTCTACCGCTGCTGAACGACCCGCGCTTTGGTCAACTCGAAGTGCAGCTTGCTGCTAGGTACACTGAAATCGAATCCCGCGGTATTTTCGGCCAGGCCGGAACCGCGAAGTTCGACACGACGATTCCGAAGATTGCTGTTCGTTATCAGCCCACTGATTGGTTGGCTATACGTGCGAGCCTTACTGAAGGCTTTGTGACACCTGGGTTGTACTCGCTGTTTGGNGATACGTCAGTTCGGCAGTTCCAGTCCGTTCGCGACTATACCTGTGACATCGTACCGGATGCACCACACTGTCTAGCCATTGGCGCGAGCACTGGTGGTGATTCTCCGCTTACAGAGGTTGCTAACTCGGGTAATGCGGATCTTGATCCGGAAACGTCCGATCTTTACAACGTGGGTGCTTCGTTCTCACTTCTGGATGGTGATTTGGTNCTCGANGTTGACTACACAAACGTTGAGTTCCGAGGCAGCATCGAGAACATTGATGCCACCACGAACGTTAGCCTCAATCAGAATGGCTTCTTTGATTATGTCGTGGCCCAGTGTCCCAACACTGGCCCTGGTGGCGGTCCAACGCTTGCCGATTACGATAACCGTGATCGTCTTGGTTTGGCTGCAGCAGGAAACGGCTTGACGCCAGAGGATATCGAACTAATTAGTGGCCTCGATCCTGCCGGTTTTGCAGCTTCTGACTTTACGAATGCAGCAGACCAGGCTTGTCGTGCGAATGCGGTNGCTAGCTGGATAGCCACAGATGCNAATGCAGGCTCAGGTGAANCTGGGTTTGGCGGNTCAGCGTTAGAGCGCGGNCGTCTNAANGAAGATGGTACTGTCGCTGTTCCTTTGGCACTTCGCTATGTGGAATCGCCTTGGACAGCACAGGGTTCGCGTCAAACCGAAACGATGATCTATGGTGCGCGCTACTCCTTCTCGTTGCCTGACACCCAGTGGTTGAANTGGATGGGTGACGACAAAGGTCAGTTCTTGTTTACCTTNAGTGCAACACAGTTCCTTACNCAGGAATTGACGAAGTTCAAGAGCTTTGGTTGCGGTGNCGACGCTCGTAACAGTGGNGGNTTCTGCACCACCGATCATATCTACGCNGGTATCACGATCGATGGCGTNGGCAANAGGAATTCNCAGTACTTCTCGCCACCGGCGATGGAACTGTATTCCGTGCTTCCGCCTACACCTGAATGGCGCGCTAATGCCAGCCTTCGTTGGTTCAAAGGCAACCANACGACTCAGTTGGCAGTGCGTTGGCACGATCGTGTAGATAACATCAACGTGGCGTGGAACGCGATCATTGAGCGTGACGCTCAGGATCCACGGACCCTGGTNCCGTCTTGGACATATAACGTGGTTGGCGACAANACNCTGGCNTANCCACACTTNGTTCAAAGTTANGGGGAATCNCCCGGTGACATCCCNCAGAGTGAGCGNTGCGCATATCAGCCTTGGCCGACATGTGACATCGATTCTCGGATGTACTGGGACATGACCTATAGCTATCGTCGTACCGATGTCTTCGGCATCGGCACAATGACACTGACGGCCAGCATGCGGAATATTTTCGACACGTATCCCGATCCGATCACCCAGTTCTCCGGACATGAAGGTTATCTGGACAACATCATGGGTCGTAGCCTTCTCCTGCGGGTCAACCTCGGCCTCTAAAGCAAGAGAAGCGACTCTGGTCTGACCAGAGTTAGAAAACGGAACCCCGCGTCCTTTGGGCGCGGGGTTTTTTTTTGAGAGCGGGACTGACGACATGCATCGGGGTGGTCTGTAAGTCGCCGAGCATTGCTAAATACCGTGCCATCAGCACCCATTGGCATCGTGACGTGTCACTGGTTTGATTGTCTTCGCGATGGAGCACTAGGTAATGGGGAAACGCGACCTAAGACTTACTGGGCGTACACCACGGCGAGTATGGCCGAGGGTGCAAAGAGTGTTACGAGTAGTAGGCGACGGAGTTTACTAAGTCGCGAATTGTCCTTTGGGATCTAGTATGTCAGCCCTGGCGTGATCCTGATCGGGCCAACGCACCTTAGCGAATTGGTCCAACTGCGAGTGAGGCTGCCCACGATAGGACCCCAGAGAGCGTCATTGACGGCTAAAACTGCGTGACATCAGTTTTGGTTCAATTCGAACTAAGCTTATACCTGGTATTGCGACCATTCGCTGTGCCTGCAGCAGCGCTCGATCCTATTCGGAAAAGATACCCAGGGCTTGCGAAGAAGTGTTGGGTCTCTCCACGAGTCGTTGAACAAGCTGCGTAAAATGGCGAGGCGCAGACCTGTTAAACAACACCCGCCTTGAGGATTGATGCCTCGGATCTTGGCTAGCCAAGAGCGTCCCGTTGCACAAGGTTCAGAAGCATCGAGGATACAAGCGTAAGCAAATGAGACCCGCGCGGATACGGGGTCATCGTTGCATGGGGCTGGGGATTGATTTTGGTTTTTCTTACACTACTCAGCGAACTTTGCGCACCAGAATCGTCCTACCGTTTTGCAGGCGCATGGAGTAGTTGAGCGCGCCTCGTGTGATCACAACGTCTTGATTGGACTTGATACGTTGCACATTTGCCTCGTTCTCCCGCCATACCTCACCATTGGCAAGGGTCATGACGTGGGGATCGTAGCGCGTGTTCCGTCGCACGCTTACTATGTGGCTGGTGACTAGAAATGGCAGCTGTTCGGGCTGGGCGTCCGTCTCCGCAGTCGACGGAGCGGGCCTCGGTGTTGGCTCCTGCTCCTCAGTTGCTCTTTCCTCTTGCACAGGTTGTCTGGAGCGCGTGAGTTCCTCGAAGCATGCGAGCCGCTTGACCGAACTCTCGATAGTGAGGCATCTGTCCATTGCGCCATCAGCAAGTGCACAGGAGTTGAACACCAGGAGTACGGCGCCGGCGATTCCCTGCCAGTGCCCAGTAATGGTATACGGCAATGAAAGTGTTTGATCAGACGTTGGACGCGTGCGCACGATGGGATCTCGGTAGTGGATAATGCGATGACTCTGCATGCCATATGCGGACCGATATTAGTGGAATGTCCGGAGGAGCGGTATAGGTTGGGACGCAAAATGCATTCCACGCTGGCGCCTAAGTCCAAGTCCCGTTACATTCGCGCGATGTTTCGGCTCCCCAGATCCACCGACCTCCTTGTTGCAA
>PAWP01000082.1 GCA_002714125.1 Gammaproteobacteria bacterium | reverse complement strand
AAGTATCGAATAAGTCCATCACTTCGCTGATCTAATCTTTGGCGCCACACGGCTCTGGGCCGTGCGGATGGACGCGTTCGTGAGATCGGACCCAGCCTCAGCGAAACTGCAATCTGACGCTTCGAAAACACGAACCTGGGTTGACAGAAGCTCCTGAAAGAGCCACTCGTACCGTCTTTAACGTACCCGTCAATCAAAGAGAGTTGTGAATCCTGGAGCCTCATTACTGGTTCGCGACTCGCGGATGCTCTGCGCCAGCAAGGACATCCCTTTGACAATGACATCATCCGGTACATGGCCAAATGCCAGGCGAATATAAGGCACCTTGGCTCCTTTGACGTGAAACCCCGAGCCCGCCGCAAACATCACATCACGTTCGCCAGCAACCGCTGTCAGCTTCGCAATGTCCACATCGACCGGCAGACGCACCCACACAAAAAGCCCCCCTACCGGGTTCGACCAGACGCAGAGATCCGAGGCATGTTCGGTAAGCCCCTGTACCACCAGGTCACGTTTCCTGCGGAGCACCGGGTTGGCAGTATCACAGTGATCCCATACCCCGTTCTGATAGAACTCTGCAGCAACCGCTGCCGCAAAAGTGTTACTCCCGGCATCAAAGCGTCGGGCGGCTATCCGCTCCAGCATCGGTTCGCGGGCCAATAAATACCCCAAACGTAGGCCTGGACCGAGAATCTTTGAAAGTGAACAGATGTAGATATGGTTCGGGCTTTCGTCCAGCGCGTAAAGGGACGGCACCTTTTCCCCCTCAAAATGGACGTCCCCGTAACAATTGTCTTCGACAACGGGCAGATCATACTCAGTCGCGATCTCGATCAGTTCTCGTTTGCGCGACTCGGGCATGACCGTGCCAGTGGGGTTCTGGTAAGTCGTCAAGGTATAGATGAACTTTGGTAAAGTGCCTTCGCCACTCAGTGCCTCGAGGCGCTGGCGCAGCTTGTCTGTCCGCATGCCGTATTCATCAAGCTGAATGCCTTCAAGATCCAGTCCGATGCCTGAGTACGCACTTATGGTTCCCGAATATGTAAACTCTTCACAGATCACCTTGTCACCCGGTTGCTCCATGAGTGCCTGCCCAGCCAGCGTGACAGCCTGCATGGACCCATTGGTCAGAACAATCTGGTTGGGGTCAACTGACACACCTTCGCGGTCTGCCTCACGCTGCGCCATCAGCGCACGCAGGCCTGCATGTCCATAGGTGCCCGGATACCGATTGAAGCTGTCGTGCTCCCGCTCGATCGCCCGCACGGCAGCTTCCTTCAGCGCATCAACGGGAAAGGTCTCAGGGTTGGTCTGACCAACCGCAAAATCATAGGCCATGGGCACTCCAAAGTGATTTCATAGCACAGATCCGTGCCGTTTTACCGGATAGCGCACATACATCAAGACGCCCGGTCGTTCACTTACCCCGCTCACTCACGTGGAGTGTTCCAGATGTCGCGGGTGATTTTCCACCCATCGGGTCCAAGACGCATGATCCAGATGTGTCTCGAAATAGAACGCAGCGGCGGCGAAGTGTCGTACTTGGGACGCAGGTAACCGTCGAATGAGACTCTTGCGAATGCCCAGTCCCCGCTCACCACGAGCTCATCGACCTTTGCGGTTTGATCAAAACGGAATTTGTCAGTAAAGCGGTAGAACGACCGGGCCTCTGCAAGATTCACGTCCTGACCGGCATTCGGCATCATCCAGAGGGCGTCCTCGGCAAAGAGAGCGAAGTAATCCTCGAAATGATCTGAGCGTATCGCGGCGAGCGCTTTGAGCATCAGCACCCTAACAGGGTCGTCCTGAGGAACTGTGTTCAGCGCGGGAGACATAGGTGACCCGGCGTGGAGAGGGCCCCGTACCTTACTCCCGCGTTGGCTCTAACTCCAGTACCATCTATGCAAGTCAACGCACGATGGAGTAACCCTAGATGCAAACCTGTACCTGGGCGCCTACAACCTTCGCCGGAAGCGCTGTCGTTGGCGGGCGTAGCACCGCTGCACCGGCACCAAAGGGTCGCGACCTGCGCAAATTGATNGCAGGTTATGTTGCCCGGGTTGAAGCGCTCGGTTTCTCCCATCTGCTCATTGCCCAGCGTTGGTGGGGCAGCGCGGAGGAGATGGAAGGATCCTCCCTCGACTGCCTGGCAATGACCAGCTGGATTGCTCAAGCCTCGGAGCACCTGCAACTTGTGACCGCGATCCACCCAGGCTTTTTCTCCCCTACTACCATCGCCAAATGGGGCGCTACGTTGTCTGCTATCACAGACAACCGCTGGTCGATCAACGTCACTAGCGGTTGGAACATGCGGGAGTTCGACATGTTTGGCGTCGACCCGCTCGAGCATGACGCCCGCTATAACAGATCCCGCGAGTTCATCGAGGTACTGAGGGGGGCCTGGGAACATCGAACCTTCGACTACCAGGGAGATTTCTACTCAGCGTCAGGTCTTAAGCTGGAACCGCGACCCGAAGGCCCCCTGACGGTGTTTCAGGGCGGACAGTCCGACGCTGCCATTGCTATGGCAGGGAAACACTCTGACTGGATGTACCTCAACGGCGGCGATCCGGAGCGGATAGAGGACATCATCGTCCGTGCCCGGGAGAGCGCCAGACGACACGGCCGCACGCTCCGGTTCGCGATGTACGCACAAGGGCTCTGCCGTGAGAGCGATGACGAGGCCTGGGATGAAATCAATGCGCGGATCGCGAAAATCGACCCTGAACTGCGCGAACGCCGCAAACAGGCGACCAGCGGTGCCTCCGGNATGTGGGCAAGCAACGATGATCTCTCGATGCTCGACACCAATGAAGGTTATGCCGCGCGCCTTATTGGCAGTCGGGAAACTATCCTCAACCGCATCGAAACGTATAGGGCGTTGGGCGTCGAGATGCTCCATACGACAANAGGAGACGCCGTGTTCTGTAACGAGTGCCTCCCTGAGATACAGCGACTATGATCCTAAACTCCAGCACCGCGATGTAGTCTGCGCCGGCTCAATCGACAGCCACTCGACCCCAGAAGTGTGCCTACTCGTCGGTTCGAGCAAAAGTGTCCGCGGGACGTGTGCGTCAGTTCACAGAAAGATGCTTGAATGGCGCTGACCCGTTCGCTACTGTTTTCCCATGAAGATCTCGTCACGACCGGCGAAACGGCTGCAACTGACCAACGACGGAGGGCTGTCGCTCTATTTTGTTGGTACCGGGTCGGCGTTTGCTAAGACGCTGAACCAGACCAATGCCGTGATCATAAAAGGCAACGCACACCTGGTCATTGACTTTGGCACCCGCTGTTCACAAGCACTGCATACGGTGGGGGTCAACGTCCCAGAACTGCGCAATTTCCTCATAACCCACAGCCATGCCGACCACATCGGCGGCCTTGAGGAGGTCATGATGGTGGGTCGTTACATCGTGCCTCGAAGGCCCAACATGGTCATCANCAAGGCGTACGAANCGATTCTGTGGGAGCAGTCCCTGCGCGGCGGCACCGCGGCATCTGAAAGCGCTAAGCTCGGATTTAGGGATTTTTGGCACGTGATCCGTCCCCACCGCGTCCCTGGTGCACCACGGGAAACCTGGGAGGCGGATATAGAGGGCATCAACGTAAAGATGCCCCGCACCAAACACATCCCCGATTCTGCCAGTTCCTGGCAGGATTCGTTCTGGAGCTGCGGCGTCATCATTGATGACCGGGTGCTATATACCTCGGACACGCGCTTCGATCCGGCCCTGCTGCACACTTTCGACAGGCACTACAATTTCGAGCTCATCTTCCACGACTGTCAGTTGTTCACAGCCGGGGTCCACGCTTCCATCGAAGAACTGGCAAGCCTGCCTGACCAGCTCAAGTCCAGGATAGTACTGATGCATTATGGTGATAATTGGCAGGACTTTCGCGGCATGGCCAAACAGGCTGGGTTTCACTCATGGGCTCGCCAGGGCCACTACTACCACTTCGACCGTTGATGGTCCGCACGCCTGGAGTTTGATCGACTCCAATTCAAACTCGCTGCCGCGTTGGCTATCGCGCGGTGCATTAGCACTCGACGCCTGAGGACGGGTCCGGCTCATTATTATGAAGGACCTACCGCCGCTTTTGACTGGTACGCCTGAGGCCGATACGAAAATGTCTAGATCGCAACGTTCTCGAGGCGGCATCACCCAGGATGCTGCAACCTGCGGTGACAACTCCAGCGCAAAGCCGTGCCCGGAGTCAGCTGCTTGCCTGTTGTTGCACCGCTGCATCGACCGCCTGCAGCGTCAACGGGCGAGCAGACCACAGACGCGCTGTAGTTATCTCAAATCTCAATGCCCGACTGCCGAGTGCAGTTGTCGCGTACTGGGGATACTTTGAGGCGAGGCTATACCGAACCTGCTGACCCAAGGACGACTCCACGCCCTGGCCGCGCAGTCGCAACCACCAAAGATCGTCCCAGTTACTGCTGTAGTGTTGCAGCAACAAGGTGCAGGCGGGGTTTGCTTCGACATTTACAAAACGCTGCAAACGCCCTTCGCCTTTGGGTTTGCCATCCTGGGGTACCCAGATGACCTGCCCATCGTAATGGAATACAACCGGGACACCGTCAATGCCATTCGAACTGTAAGTCGCCAGCACACCCACCCTCCATTGGTGAAGGATGTAGCGCGCAACATACGGCAGTTCGCGGTCTGCTGGCTCAGTCATGATCTGAGTGTACGCCAGCACCCATTCGGACCACAGGGGTGATCCTAGATGTACTCAACCGCGAGCTGCNGACCCCTGCTGTTGGTACCACGAGCGAGCAAGGTNACAGGGAGTGATAGGATTCCGCGCGTCCACACAGACACTACCGAGGGAACCAATGATCACGCTTTGGGGGAGACGCAATTCAATGAACGTCCAGAAGGTCACCTGGGCGCTCAAAGAGCTTGGNTTGGAGTACGAACGCCATAACGTAGGTGGTTCGTTTGGGGGCACGGACACCGATTCCTATCTCAAGATGAACCCAAATCGTGTTGTGCCAACACTGCAGGACGGCGACGTCACGGCATGGGAATCNAACAGCATAGTTCGATATCTGGCACGGACGTATGACACCGGCANGCTGCAGCCCGAAGACCCGGCGACCCGGGCCCGCGCCGAGCAGTGGATGGACTGGCTAACGAGCACTCTGAACCAGCATTTCTTCGCGGTATTCTTCAACAAGATTAGGATGCCTGCGGACAAACAGAATGCTGGGGCTATNNCCAGCGGTGTAGAGGGTTGTGCACGACTCTATGGCCAGCTTGATGCCCATTTGGCCCGGAGCAAATACCTCGCCGGCGACAAGTTCACAATGGGTGATATTCCTGTCGGGGTCACGCTGTACCGTTACTACAACATGGACATCGAACGCCCCGCTTTAGCCCATGTCGAGGCCTGGTACGAGCGCCTGCAGGAACGACCGGCCTACCGCCGTGCGGTGATGATCCCGTTTGGCAGGGACGTAAACGAGTGGGACGAACTCGAAAAGGCTGGCGCGGACCAGCAGGACTGATCCGTACCAACCCGCGGCACCAATCGAGCTTGGCCAAGCCCCCATTCCGGCTGGCCACTGGGAATACAAAACCCGTTATGAATGTCACTGTAGCCGTGGCCATTATCGGGGCGTGCATCGAACGCGCGGCAACGTCATTATTTCGTTCTAGTATTTCACGGGTCCGCGGGTCCGTTTGGTGTCACCGCGCCGGGCCTTGCCGTCCAGNCGGCGTCGCACCGCGCCCTTAGAGGGCCGGGTCTTGCGCCGGAGCTTCCGTTCAACCTGCGCCGCAGCCAACATGGCATCGAGACGCGCAAGTGCATCTTCGCGATTGCGGCCGCGGCTGCGAAAACGGTGAGCCTTGATCACGATGACCCCCTCTTNNGTCAGGCGTGCGTCGGGCATAGCCTGCAGGCGTTCGCGCAAACGCNGAGACAGCGAAGANGCGCGCACATCGAAACGCAGATGNATCCCTGTCGCCACCTTGTTGACGTGCTGGCCGCCAGGCCCGCTGGAACGTATGGCGCTGAACACCAGCTCATCCGNAGGTATGTCTGCAACGGTAATGGTCATGGTCTGAGGTCTTGCCAAGGCGTCACGCGCGTGACATGAATTTTCCGTCCCCTGTGTTCACCCGAACGCGTTCACCGTTGGCCATGTATTCGGGGACCTGCACAGTATGCCCGGTACTCAGGATCGCTGGCTTGTTGCGTGCCGATGCCGAAGCACCTTTGATAGCCGGCGCTGTCTCGACAATGTTGAGTTCCACCGACTGTGGCAGTTCGATTGCAACCAGCACGTCTTCAAAAATNAGCCCGGTTATGCCCTCAAGGCCATCAGAGATAAACGGTAGTTGACCTTCCAGCTGCTGCCGCCCAAGCGAAAACTGTGNGTAGTCCTTTGTATCCATGAACACCAGTGCGTCACCGTCATCGTACGAGTACTGCAGCTGGGTTTTCTGCACATCCGCTTCCACTAAGACCTCNTCCCCTTTAAGACTGGCCTCGTGTTTGCGTTGAGTCAGCANGTTGGTGAAGCGGATTTTATAGAGTGTGGCGGCACCGCGCGAAGACGGCGAGCGCACGTCAATATTTCGGGCGGCATGCGGGCTGCCCCCTATCTCGACAACGTCTCCACGCTTGATCTCACTCGCGCGCATACAGGCTCCGGCCAAAAGGCCGCTATTTTGCCAATCGCGCGCGCAGCCGCAAGGGTTGATCTGCATGACTAAGCAGACATCNGCACTCCCAACCGAATCGAACGCGCACAACAGGAGATCGCCAATGAGCTGCAGGTTAGCTTCGCAGGAGTTGGACATAGACAATACTTCTCATAACAAGAACTGCCTTGAAGCCGCCATCGCGTTACAGCATGTAGCGCCTGGTCGAGGTGTCAGACAGCGGACCTCACCTAGGGCAATCGTAGTGAGATTGAGACCCGCTAGGTCCCCGCTAGATTTGATGTTAGGCAAAAAGTTCTCGTTGGGAAGAACGTCATCGCAAGCCGAGATCAGCGAGTCCACGCGTGCACCATCCTAGAGTTNAATGCGCAGGACCACACCACGTAAGCCTACGACCACGGAGGATGCTGGATCAACGGTNCTGTTCGGCTTCATCTTGNGGTANGTAGCCAAGTCGCGACTGGGCGCGTTTGAGGCTCCTGTATCCCCACTTGTTCCTCGATGTGACGAAGAAAGTATCAAAGTCCTCCGTTGGCNTGTATTCGATTGCCTGCAAAAGGGCCTGGACCACATCCCGCTGACTGAGCCAGACCGCGAACTGGCGCGGATCGGCAGGCGCGTCAGCGTCGTTTACGTAGCCGATCCGCAGGCATATTACTTCGAGCCCGTACGTTGCGGCATAGTGCCGCCCAATCGCCTCGCCCCAAACCTTCGTGCTGGCATAAAGATTTGTAGGCCGCACTGCCATGTCTTCATCAACCAGTTCCCATAGACGAGGCACGTGGGCATAGCGCCCTTCGACAATAGCCTTATAGGGCTCTGCGNCTTCCCAGCCGGACACTGTCGCGCCACTGCTGGCAAACACCACACGCTTGACCCCTTGGGCCCTTGCAGCTTCGAACACATTGCGGGTGCCAACCACGTTCAGCGCGTGCAGNGCGTCCCATCCTGCAGCATCCGTGATCTTNGCGGCCAGGTGAACCACCGTGTCGATGCCCGCAAAAGCATGTTCGATCGGATCACCCGCCTCGAGGTCAGCTTTTACCGTCTGAACGCGCGGCACTTCACGGCGGTTTAACGCCGTTAGCGCATATCGTTCAAGCAATCCCGGGATGGCGGCTGTACCAATTAGGCCCGACAGGCCTGTGACTAAAACCCGATCCATGAAGGTCTCCGTGAACAAAAAAACGGTTTAGCCCAGTGTAAACGAGTCACCGCGGCGCGAAGACCGCCCAGGCGTTGCGATGCCACGCCGGATGCCAGCTTGACGGGGCTCATAATGCACATCGAGAATACGCGTCTCATACACATCGCCTAACCAGGAAGAACCACATGGCCATCGGAATCATTGCGCGACTCAAGATCAAAGAAGGGATGAACGAGGAGTTCGAAGGAATCTTCCTGAAACTGCAGGCAGCAGTTGCGGAGAAAGAACCAGGAAACAACTTCTATGCGCTGCACAAGTCAGCCGACGATCCCCAAACCTATGTAGTCCTGGAACAGTATTCAGACGAGGACGCCCTCAAGGCTCACGGCGGCTCTGACCATTTCCGATCACTTGGTCGCGAAATGGGCAAGTGCATGGATGGCGGTCCGCAACTGGAGCAGATGCAGGCAGTCTGATTAGGAACTGCGCTTGCCATAGGTGCAGCGGTAGGAGGACATCGCTGCGTACATACGGACGGGCCACCCGCCCACAGTTTCGGCATGTCGCGCAGAGTTTGAACGCCAACGCCCCGCAGACGTGGGGCGTTTGACGTGTGCCACCCCCTAGTTAGTCCGCCCCCGCCACGAGCCGAGCTGGCCCCAAATCCTAACGCCGTATTAAGGCATGTCCAGGCACCGCGCCTCAGCCAAAGTCAGCGCGTAGCCGTGCGTGAATATTACCCAGCACGTCAATCATTGCCTCGAGCGATCGAGCACCACTTTGAAAAATCGCAGTCGCGTTGATCGCGACCCATTCAAAACCAAGCTTGTCGATCCGCGCAGCGGTGCGGGCAATGCCGTCCATGTCTGCATAGAATCGTTTACCCGCTTCGTCCCGAGGCGGGCTGTCCAGCATCATCTGCCAACCCAAAGCATCAGGGTCGCGCCCGGCAGCTTCGGCATGTCCCCGAATAGCGTCGATACTGGAAAGAACCACTGCATCATTCAAGCCGGAGGTCGCAAGCCAGCCATCGCCCAGTTCTCCTGTGCGACGCAATGCGGCGGGCGCCGCGCCTCCAATCCAGATGGGAAGATCAGCCCCTTGAGGTGGCTTTGGCTCCATGGCGATCGCGTCTACTTGGTAGTGTTCGGTGAAAAAATCCACGCTTGAATCAGCCCAATACGCCCGAAGAAGCGCAATTGCCTCGTCCATGCGCGCGCCACGGTTCCCGAAGTCTTCACCAAGGGCCTCGTACTCCGATTGCTGCCAGCCAACCCCAACCCCAAGCCGCACGCGACCAGCCGAGAGAGTGGATAGAGTACTGATCTGCTTTGCCACCAATGTCGGTTGACGCTGGGGCAGAACCAGGACCTCTGTACCCAGCCCAATCCGATCCGTGACTGCGGCGACGTATGACAGAGTCATGAGAGCTTCAAGGATTGGCATCTCTGGCGGATACATCGGTCCCGCACGCGTGGCGGTCGGATGCCCCATGACCACATGGTCAAACATATCCAATTGATCGTAACCGATCTCTTCGATCGCGCGTGCCAAGCGTACGACACCGGCCGGACCTTCGCGGTAGCTCACACTCGGAAATTCAACTGCCAGTTTCATGTATCCCCCGCTCCCGAACACATAAGCGAAGGATCGCATATCGAGGCTGCGTTCACCCGCCACGCTCATCCGTAGCACTCATCAATTNCACATCAATCATTCGCGTCGNATGCAATACGATGNAGNGCACATNATCCAACCGNANCGTATAGCAGGCTCTATAAGNACTCCCAATATCTACCGGCTAGGCGAANTCATANTCGTAGCATCAGGCTGACATCGCAGANCGCCAAGCGAAACTCGAATCGGCCAAACTCTTGGTTGGTGACCTCAAGACNGNTNTCTAAGTNAAATTCCCTGTATTGGAAGNCACGCATACGCCCTACAAGCTGACTACAACTCTGANCGGTANCNACAAGTACATCNTCGTCAATCGCNCAGGCTCCAANGTGACTGAGTACACACTNGGGCAACTAGCTCATCTCGTTTTGACGGAGAACANTGAGATTCCCTATGCGGCAGCGGAGTTTGAGTCAGCGCTCGCGATTGTCGTAATCCAACCATACGGCCTGATAAGCGTAAGCAGCGCCGTCCCTGATTTGTTCCAGCACTGAAATAGGTTAGACCCGAACCCGAGATGGCAGCCCCGGACCTTCCCAGCCGAATGGTGTAGCCTGCAGTAAAAATCCGGAGTCACGATCATCAAAAAGCTTGATCTGTCCGCTGTAGCTCCCGCCATGCAGCGCTACATCGACGATGAGATCCTAGCAGGCATTTCTGCCATCGTTCTCGTCGACAACCAACCCGTCTACGAATCGCACTTTGGCCTACGCAATGTCGAAGCTGGCGAAGCCATGACTGCCGATACCATCTACCGTATCTATTCCAACACTAAAATCGTCACGAGCGTTGCCGCGATGTGCCTCTTCGAAGACGGCAAGTTCGGCCTGGACGATACGCTCGATCAATGGTTTCCAAAGTTTGCAAACCTGCGGGTTTTGCGCGAGCCAAACAGCAGCCCAGATGACACCGTGCCATTGCAACGCGTAGCTACTGTCAGGGAACTTATGAGCCACAACGCGGGTTTCTCCTACGGTATCTTCCAGGAGTCCTCCATAGACCGACTGTATGTCGAATCCGGCGTTATCGCGCCAACTTCGACCCTCGCCGAGATGGAAGATCGACTTGCCAACATTCCGCTTGCCAATCAGCCCGGCGCGCGCTGGCAATACAGCGTCTCGACAGATCTGCTCGCACGGCTGGTTGAAATTTGGTCTGGGAAGAGCTTTCCCGATTTTCTCGAGTCACGCATTTTCGGCCCACTCGGCATGGTTGATACGGGTTTCATCGTGCCAGCCGGGAAGGCTGCCCGGTTTGCCGAAAACTATGCACCGCACAACCCACTCGACCCCATGGCTCCAGGTTTCTCACCCGCTCCGGACGCGCTGATCGGAAGCTATCTTGAGCCCAAACCCATGACATCAGGCGGTGGCGGACTAGTGGGTACCATTCTCGATTACACACGTTTTATGCAGATGCTAGGCAACGGTGGCGAATGGGAGGGGGTGCAGATATTGCAGCCAGGCACTGTCGCAATGATGCATACCAACCAACTGCCCGAAGGGATGTCTGTAAATCTACCGAATTGGGTAATGCCCGACACGCAATTCGGGCTCGGTCTCGCCATCAAAGCAGCGCCAGCTGAGGGGGAACCAAGCCAAGCCATTGGCGAGTACCACTGGGGTGGTATGGCTGGCACACACAGCTTCATTGCTCCCGCGGCAGGCATAACCGGACTGCTCTTCACGCAGCGGATGCCAGGTTTTTGGCATCCGTTCTATCATGAGTTTAAGCGCCTCGTTTATCAGGCAGCAGCATGATTACCGACGACATCGGGGTCGACAAACTGCTTGCGGACATCGATCAGCAGATCGAGATACTGAACGCAATTGCCGGGGATGCCGCAATCCTCACCGAACAACTGAGGCTGCTGCAGGAGTGCCGAGACGCGATCTTGTGGCAGTCCCAGGAGATAGGGCGACTGGCGGACCAGTTGTCCGATGATCTGGACGCTCAGGGTCTCACAATCGTGGATCTGTTAGGGGAACGGCCCCAGTCCTAGCAAATGGCTGCAAGCTCAGGCGTTCCACTTGTCAATGGGGTTTGCATCTTGTCCCTCAAAGCAGGTCAACAGGTCGTCTACGTTGTCTGCAACGTAAAGCAGATCCCTGTGTACCTGCTTGATGAAGCCGCTGGTAACACTGGAATCGAGGAACTGCAGCAACAGATCGTAGTAGCCGTTGACGTTCAGCAAGCCACACGGCTTGCTATGCATACCGAGTTGTGACCAGGTAATTACCTCCAGAATCTCTTCCAGCGTGCCAAAGCCACCCGGTAGAGCTATGCACGCGTCCGCGAGCTTGAACATTTCNNCCTTACGCTCGTGCATGGAACTCACCACGCGCAGATCGNCCANTCCCTTATGCGCTACTTNGTGAGCGAAGGCTTTCGGAATAATGCCAACGACCTCGCCCCCTGCCCCNAGCGTAGCGTCGGCCACCGCTCCCATNAGCCCGCAATCGGCACCGCCGTAGACGAGGCCAAGGCCACGTGCGGCAAGCGTTTCACCCAGGCTGGTTGCAGCACCCACCCACGCGTCGTCATTGCCCGAACTNGAACCGCAGTAGACGCAGATCTGTTGCATAGTTGAAATACTCCCGAAACACCTCTGAGCCTAGCACCAACTCCGTCGTGACTGGCGCCGTATCAGCGCTATCGCCTGGCTCCAACCGAGGTCGCTCCATGCACTTCATTACGCCTCATGCAACCTTCGATCAGAGTCAGATGAACGAGTCGAGATACTGGTTTAACTCAAGG
>PAWP01000081.1 GCA_002714125.1 Gammaproteobacteria bacterium | reverse complement strand
TTAGCCAAAAACAATCAACTTTTGTCCAGCTTACAGCAACACCGATCTCGACCGCAGCCCCTTCGACACGCTGCAGCGTTATGCACTCACTTTGCGCAGGTAGTTACTAGAGGCCGCGGCAGGTCTATACTGCTCCGCCCTCTCGCTCGGGCACCGAGCCATGGCCGACCAGTCATCCGGCGGGGTCCATTGGTTTCGGGACTACTCCGCTTATATTCGCGAACACCGCGACAAGACCTTTGTTGTGTGCCTGCCCGAAGCCTGCTCGCCTCCCACAGCCACCGATGTCATTCGCGACCTAGTGCTACTACAAAGCGTTGGGGTACGGCTGGTTGTTGTGCATGGTGTGGCGGCCGCGTTCACCGCCGCGCTAAAAGCAGCCGGAGTCGAGCGCACAACGCACCAGGGGCTGCCGGTCACCAGCACCGACGCACTCAGCATACTGCAGAACGTCATTGGCTCCGGGCGTACCCGCATTGAGGCCGCATTCAGCCTGGGTCTGGTAAATGCACCAGGAGGCGCGGAGCCTGTCAGCGTAATCTCAGGCAATTTCGTCAAAGCGAGGCCCTACGGTATCCACGCAGGCGCGGATCTGCAGCACTACGGAGAAGTACGCAGCATCAACACCCACGCATTGCATAGAATGCTGGATCAAAACGCGGTGGCGCTGCTTTCGCCCCTGGGCTACTCTCCGGCTGGCGAAATCTACGAGCTCGANGCTGAAGTGCTAGCCTACGAGNCCGCNGTCGCGCTTGNGGCCGACAAGCTGNTCTATTTTGTGCCTGGGNGNGGCGTACTCAGCGGCACCGGGGAACTGATCCGCGAATTGGNACCCAACGCCAGCATCGACGNCGCGCCCAGATCNGCGCAGCTGGCGATGGCCGCGGCAGGCAACGGCGTCGAACGCTGCCACCTTATTAGTTTTGCCGAGGACGGCGCTCTGTTGACTGAGCTCTTTACCCGCGATGGCTCAGGTACCCAGATTACCGGTGGGCGCTACGAAACCCTGCATGATGCGCGACCCGAGCACCTTGCCGGCATCCTCGAGCTCATCGAGCCGCTGATGGAAAGNGGCCTATTGGTGCGCCGTTCCCGCGAAACCATCGAAGCCCAGCTCGAGCGCTACGTNGTTATTGAGCGCGACGGCCTGATCATCGCCTGCGCGGCCCTNCACGAGTTCGGGCTCGCCGCGGAGCTTGCATCNCTCGCGACGCACCCGGATTACCGCGGCGGCGACCGCGGCGACCGCTGCCTTAGCGCCCTAGAAGCGCGTGCCAAAGCNGTGGGATGCAAAACCCTCTTTGTCACTACAACCCGCGGTGGCGACTGGTTCGCTGAGCGCGGATTCAAAAAGAGCAAAATCGCAGCGCTGCCCGAAGCGCGCCGCGACGCTTGGGACGAGGAGCGTAACTCCCTCATCTTCAGCAAGGACTTGAAGGACNGCTAAGTTNCCAACCTAACGCNCGAAGACTTCCANTCGGGGCCGCAACATGNCGGGTGCCCGCGCGCTATGGCGCGCCACCGGNATAAANAANTGAGGACTTNAAGAAGNCCNTTATGGCGGTCNCCTAATCCTTTANCCNATTTTNGCCGGGTCATCTNCACCTGAAANGTTTGGTCCAGCTGGTTGCTACCGAAATNGAGAAGGCCGTCNGTATNGCCACGGAGTTCAATACCATCNNCNTCGATGATNGTGTNGCCATGGGCGATGACNGCATGCGCTACAGCCTGCCATCACAANAGATAANTGCAGACTCAGTCGAATACACGGTCAATGCAGNCTACGCGGACGCGCTGGTCTGTATCTCNAACTACGACAAACTCACATCGGGCANGCTGATGGCGACCATGCGCCTNAACNTCCCGACGGNCTTTGTCTCGGNTGGACCGAAGGAGGCTGGCACTACCGCGCTTGCCAACGANAAAATCAATCTGATCCATGCNATGAGCGGCTCAACCAANACCATCCTTCACCTGCCGGCCGCCGCGCAAAATGTGGTGCAGCACCGAGTCCGATTCACTCGAGACAAAGTGGATGGTCTGACGCGGCGGGAAATTGACATAGGTCCCTCGCNAGAGCGCGAAGANCTGNTCCCCCAAGTGGACCTTGCCCTCGCCCACNAGCAAGGCTGCGGGGGTCAGCTCCAAATCCACCCCCAGAAGCCTAACGGTGGGCCACTCGCCACCGCGTAAGTCGCTCGTTATGNGACCTCAGCGCAAGTCCCTGAAACCACNCCACANCTNNGGTTTTATTGCCGGCANANTCATTGGCTACCCTAAGCCNACCGAGTACTCATGAACAAAATCCACCAACGCCCTGACGTTGTCGGGTGGGGTCGTCAGGTGAATCCCATGCCCAAGATTGAAGATGTGGCCATCACGGCCACCAACCTCGTCCAATAGGCGCTTGGCCGCCGCAAGCGTTGGCTCCCTGCCCGCGACAAGATAAAACGGGTCCATGTTGCCCTGAACAGCGGTCACCCCTGTCTCGTCCCAGGTGCGAACGAGGGGAGAGCGCCAGTCGAGCGCCAGCACATCGCCGCCTGCCTTCGCCATAAGGGGAACCAGCGCGGGGTTGCCTGTACCGAAGTGAACGACAGGTACGCGGCCGCTCACGGTTTCCAGCAGGCGCAGCGTGTGTGGGAACACATAGCGTTCGTACTCAGCCGGCCCAATGCATCCAACCCAGCTGTCGAACACCTGGACCGCCTGTACGCCGGAATCGATCTGGTAGTTGAGGTAGTCGGCTACCACGTCAGTGATCCGGTCGAGCAGTGCAAACCACGCGCCGTCATCTCCGAACATCATGGTCTTGAGTTCTGAATAGGTTTTTGTGCCGCGGCCTTCGATTGCATAGGATGCCAGCGTGAAGGGCGCGCCGGCGAATCCGATCAGCGGAATGTCCGCCGGCAGTTCCTGACGCATTAGTTGCACTGCCTCGCCGATAAATGCTTGAGTTTCCGCGGCACGAGTGACCCGCAGCGCATCTATGTCTGTATGCGATCGGACTGGATTCGAGATGTCGGGCCCAACTCCAGGCAGGTAGTCAAGCTTAAGGCCCATGGGTTCCAGGACCGGGAGCAAATCGGCAAACATGATGGCGGCGTCAACCCCAAGGATGCGCTGTGCATCACAGGTCACCTGAGCGGCGAGATGTGGCGTCTTGAAGAACTCTAGGCTGGGCGTTTTACCCTTTACATCGTGGTACTCCTGCATGTAGCGACCCGCCTGGCGGTTCAGCCAGATGGGTGTGGCATCGGTCGCCTCGCCGCGGCATGCCCGCAGGAAACGGCTGTTGTCTAGCGCGTCTGTCATCTCACCTCCAAAACCACGGCGGCAGTGTAACCCAGCGCTGGTGAGCGGCGGACGCCGCGCACGCCGACGCTCTTATACCAGGGCACCAATGCCCATCGCAGGGCAGGATGGGAGGGCACCATGTATGCACCCGGCGCGCAACGTGTTGTCTGAAGAGGACTCGCACGACTTCAGCTCCGCAGCGCGGTCTTCTAGGCGGTCTAATCTCTTCTTCGAGTGACTGCCGGTCATCGGTAATCACGCGCTCCAGCACGCGGAACCGCTCTTCGAGCTCATCAATCTCGTCAAGTCTGCTTTCAAGCTCGCGGGTCAAGGCAGCGCCGCCGCGATCCTATCTGGCTTTGATCCAGATGCCGACAACAACCGAGACAGAGANTATCTCAANGATGCAGACGATCATCTNGAATACGTGCATCTAATTTTGCTGGGTCGGTTCTGTTCCGGACNCTGTTAGCCGCGCCTCGGAGAGATANGACGCGCACACGGTGCAAAGCGTTTATCTCAACTGCCCCCCAAGGAGACTACGCCAGCTCCATGGGCCAGTTTGGGTCGATATCCGCCTCATAGTCCACCCTCTCGAAATTGAACCCGTGCATCTTCAGGAACGCGTCNTTGTAGCCTGCAAAATCGGTTAGCTCCTCGAGGTTGGTCTCGTTCACCTGCTCCCAACGCTCCCGCACGAAGGCCTGGTTCTCCTCCGACAGCTCGAGTTCATCCATACGAATCCGGCCAGCCTCGTCGGCAGCATCATCGTCGCCAAATAACCGCGTCGCAAAGAAACGCTGGACCTGCTCGATACAACCCTCGTGAGTGCCATTGGCTTTCATCACCTTGAAAAGCAACGACAGATAAAGCGACATCCCTGGGATCGCGGAGGACGCCTGTGTTAGAAGCCCTTTCATTACAGCCAGGCGCGCACTGCCATTGACTACGCCCAGGGCACTTTGCAACTCTCCTGTCGCTCGTTCCAGGTCCTTCTTGGCCTGACCAATCGTGCCATTCAAGTAAATTGGCCATGTCACTTCGCTGCCGAGATAAGTGTAGTTCACGGTGACGGCCCCTTCAGCAAGCACACCGCGCTCAGCCAGCACCTGGATCCACTCCTGCCAGTCTTCTCCACCCATCACAGTCACAGTGTCAGCAACTTCTTCGTCCGTAGCGGGTTCGAGTTCAATCTGGCGAATCTGACCACTGTTGAGGTCGATCGTTGAGCCTTCAAACGGCTCGCCGATAGGCTTCAACGTCGAGCGAGCGACAGATCCGTCAGCCAGCTCGCGCTGCGGTGCCGCAAGCGAGTAGATGACGAGATCTACTTGGCCGAAATCCGCTGCAATGATTTGCGCTACATGCTGTTTCGTGGCCGCCGAAAACGCATCTCCATTGACGCTGCGGGCATAAAGGCCGGCTTCCGCGGCAGCTTCAGCGAAGGCCGCTGACTTATACCAACCAGGGGAAGCAGTACGGTTGCCGGACGCTGGNCGCTCGAAGAAGACACCCAGCGTTGAAGCTCCGCAGCCAAACGCCGACACAATCCTGCTGGCAAGCCCGTAGCCACCGGATGCGCCGATAATCAGGACGCGCTCAGGTCCACCTTCGATAGGGTCCTGAGCTTGTGCATGGGCGATCTGCGCAGCTACGTCCGCGCGACAGCCTGCCGGGTGCGCGCTTGTACAGAGAAAACCACGAATACGGGGTTTGATAATCATGCGGGGTCTGCCCCTTCGTTGAGATTCCAGTGATTTGCAGGATGGTCCTGCATGGCACGGAGTGTTGCATCAGGCCTCGCCGTGCCGAGCCAACACTAGCAAGGCAATACCCAGTAGCACCAGCGGGAGGGACAGCAACTGACCCATCGTCAAAAAGTCGAAAGCGACAAATCTAAGATGTGCGTCGGGCTCCCGGAAGAACTCCGAAAACACACGTAGTGATCCGTAGCCAAGGCAAAACACGCCGGATATAGCCATGGTTGGGCGCGCTGGTTTGCGATTCGTAAACCACCACAGGATCAGGAACAGCACCGGACCCTCAAGCGCCGCCTGATAGAGACTCGATGGGTGTCGACCCACAAATTCGCCCGGAAATTGCACAGCCCAGGGCACGTCAGCCACCCGCCCGGGCAATTCCGTATTTACAAAGTTGCCCAGGCGCCCGCTCCCCAGTCCCAGGGGAATCACCGGGGCAATAAAGTCTGTCACCTCAAAAAAGGTTCGCCCCGTCTTGCGGGCGTAGAACAGCATCGCCGCCAGGACCCCAAGCATGCCCCCGTGAAACGACATGCCACCTTCCCAGATNCGAAACAGGCGTAGCGGATCGTCGAACAGCCCGGCNANGCCGTAAAACAANGTATAGCCNATCCTACCGCCNAANANCACNCCTAGCGTAGCGTAGAACACAAGATCGGAGATCTGCTNATCNCCGAAGGTCAGCCCGAGCCTGCGGACCCGGATCTTTGCCACCCACCAGGCGAGCCCGATGCCGACGAGGTANCTAATCGCATACCAATGGATGCTGANNTGCCCAATTGATANGGCAATNGGATCAAGCTCAGGGTACTGCCACATGACCGGGCTCCGGGGACGTTCCGCAGCGCGATTATGCCCGAGCTAACCCNAAGTGCGTGATTCCAGCGCAAGCATCTACTGCTAGAATCCGCGCCGCTGCCCAACGACCGCCCCTAACCAAGATGTGCCTAATCCTGTTTNCGATCGACAGTGCCGGCCACGTTCTAACCGTCGCCGCCAACCGGGATGAGTTTTACANCCGTCCCACCGCCCATGCGGNTTTCTGGNCGGATCACTCCAATGTGCTGGGNGGCCGGGACCTCGCAGAAGGNGGCACCTGGATGGGTTTCAACCGCAACGGGCGCTTTGCTGCTGTGACTAATTTCCGCGAACCCNCACCGGATCCACTGCCACCAAANTCGNGGGGCGCGCTGACCNGCGACTTCCTCACGGGAGACATGAGCCCNGANGCTTACCTTGCCCAGGTAGACCGNGATGCGGATCTGTACCGNGGTTTCAATCTTTTGCTTGGCGATGCCGGCGGCTATTACTACTTCAGCAACCGGGCTCGGGAGATTCTCAAATTAACACCGGGGGCCTACGGCCTATCGAACCAACTGCTCGACTGTGACTGGCCCAAAGTGGTCGACGGCACCAGAACGCTNGCCTCTTTGGTTAGCGAAGGCGCAGCGGCAGAATCACTGTTTGCTTGGTTGGGCGACGCCGACGGGACCGGTCAGCCATTCTCCGCGCCCTTCATCGACAGTGCCGAGTACGGTACCTGCGCTTCCACAGTGCTNACGGTCAGCAAAGCCGGTAAGGTNTACTTCGAAGAACGCAGTTTCGGGCCGGGCGGGGTTCCCGGCACAAGCGTCNTTTACGACTTTGNAGTCAGCCCGTAAAGGATTCGCTAAGAACGCCTAGNCANCATCAGACCAATNGGCACCAACCGGAATCACGATGCGACCGGTTCACGCCGAGCCACCGCTGCGCAGGAAACGCCCAAGACCCGCTTCACGCAGTTCGGTCTCGACCATATTCTTGATTAGCTGTGTATTGTCCATGGTCAATACACGCTCAAGCAGCGCCTTGGCTCGCGCAACTGCAAAACTACGCACCACGGCCTTGATCAAAAGCACATTCGGCGAGTTCATAGACAACACGTCGTAGCCCATTGCCATAAGCAAAATCGCCGAAGCGGGATTACCGGCCATCTCGCCGCAGATCCCGACAGGCTTATTCTCCGCATGGGCCGCATCCACAACCTGCTTCAACGCTCGCAGCACGGCCGGGTGGAAGTCCTGGAAGAGTGTGGCAACCCTAGGATTGTTGCGATCAACCGCTAGGAGATACTGCACCAGGTCGTTGCTGCCTACCGACAGAAAATCAACCCGCTTGATGATGTCAGCCGCCTGGTACACCGCTGACGGCACTTCGATCATTACGCCCACGTCGGGCATTTCGACGTGCACTCCTTCTTCAAGAATCTCCCGGTAACCCTGTTGAATCAGGCGCTGGGCCTCGTCCACTTCTGTGACGGACGAGATCATCGGCAGCATGATCCTGAGATCGGTGTTAACACCTTCGTTCGCACGGATCATAGCGCGAACCTGAGACAGGAACAGCTCCGGATGATCGAGCGTCACCCGAATCCCGCGCCAGCCAAGGAAGGGATTGTCTTCCTCAATCGGGAAATAGGGCAGCTTTTTATCCCCGCCAACGTCGAGCGTACGCATTGTGACGGTATGGGGCGCAAAAGCCTGCAAGTGCTCGCGGTAGATGAGCCGCTGTTCTTCCTCTGTCGGGAAGCGGTCTTTCATCATAAACGGGATCTCGGTGCGATAGAGGCCCACGCCCTGGGCGCCCCGTTCCAGCGCCCTGAAAGCGTCCGCGGTCAGCGCAATGTTCACCCACAGTTGGATACGGTGGCCGTCGGGAGTCACTGAAAGCTCGTCCTTGATCTCACCAAGACCCTCGATGAGCGCCGCCTCTTCGACCAGGATTCGCTCGTAGTGGGTCCGCTGCTCAGGGCTTGGGTAACTGATTATCGCGCCCTGAAAGCCATCGATGATGAGCGGAGTGCCCTCGATCAGATCGATTGGCAACGCCTCCGCGCCCACAACAGCTGGAATGCCCAGCGAGTGCGCCATGATCGCTGCGTGCGAGTTCGATGACCCTCGTACCGAGATCATCCCAACAAGATTATCGAGCGGCACCTCGGACAACATNGTANTGGTGAGCTCATCNGCCACCAGAATAGTATTAGAGGGAAAGTCCACNCTTGAATGCCGGGACTCCTGCAGACTGGCAAGCACGCGGTGACCAAGGTCGCGCACGTCAGCACCACGCTCGCGCAGATACTCATCATTCATGGACTCGAAGGCGGCGACGTGATTCTCGATGACCCGGCGCAGTGCACCTTCNGCCCATTGACCTTCCCGGATCACCTCTCGAACCTCGCCNGAGATACTCTCATCCAACATCCGGTCGTAGGCCTGAAACAGCGCCANTTCCTGCTCCGGCACCATGCCACTCAATTTGTCTGTCAGCGCTCGGATCTGTGCCCGAGTGACGTCGACTGCAGCAAGAAAACGTTCCTCCTCCTGCTCAATGTTGCCGGCATCACGGTCCGAAATCATGTCGAACGCTACCTCGTGATAAACCACCGCCGCGCTACCGATGGCAACTCCGGGGGCGCCCGCCGAGCCATCAAAGTGGCCGACGGTGGGGCCGGCGCGTTCGAGATCCTGCATGGCACCGGTCGCGTTAGCGTGCAAAATCACGCCTGCGAGTTGCGCTGATAACGTAATGAGAAATGCTTCCTCGCTTTCGTCGTAACGCCGCGCCTCGGCCTGCTGCACCACCAAAACCCCCAGCACTTTGCGCTGGTAAATGATGGGCACCCCCAGGAAAGACAGGAATGGTTCCTCGCCAATCTCCTTTATGTAGAGATAGCGCGTGTGCGAGGGCGCATGGTCAAGGTTGATCGGCTCGGCGCGCTCACCCACCAAGCCGACAAGCCCTTCGCTAGCACGGATGACAACCTTTCCCACAGCCTCGCGGTTTAGGCCCCGGGTTGCCATGAAGCGATATTCCTCACGCTCTCGATTGTAGAGATATACCGAACAGACGTGCGTATTCATCGCGCGCTGCACCCGCTCTACGATCAATTCGAGCGCAGCATTGAGATCCCGTGCAGCGTTCACCTCCTGGATGATGCGGCGCAGGGTCTCGAGCATGCTTGCACCGCCTGGGGGCTGTATCGAATCGACCGACAAATCTCGACCATGGGAGCTGCCGAGACAACTCCGTAAACGTTGGGGGACTATCGATAGTGCGTCAAAGGACCGTCACCGTGCAAGGCTAGGAACAACCAGCGGCACCCACTCATCGGTTATCCCTCTGGTATTCTTAGACAATTCAACAATGAGGGTATCGCCATCAAGCAGCGCCACACCCCCAACCCGCCAACTGCAACCGGGACTAAGCCTGCGAGGTCCTGGACCCGCCGTGATCTGTTGTCCCAATCTGCGCTGGGGGCGACGAGTCTTGGCACGCTGGGCCGTGCCGCCGCGGTTGGGGCCGGCGGGCTCATCGCTACCAGTGCACACGCCAGCAAGAAACTAAAAAGGATGCGTCCACAACCAGGGGACGAACTGGTCTTTGCATTCGGCGACAAACCCCACGAACCCGTTTCGGTCGCTAGTCTCGAAGCTGGCGCACCCCCTGTTCTCGCAGTTCCGAGGGAACCGGGCACCGCCCTGGTGCGAGATGGTTCGCGGCTCAACAATCTTGCGGTAGTGCGGCTTGCAGAATCCGCGTTACCGGTCTCAGCAAAGACGGCCCGCCACGCCGCAGGGGACGTCATAGTATTCTCTGCAGTGTGTACCCATACGGGTTGCACGGTGGAGAAATGGAACGCCGACGCACAGCACCTGATTTGCCCATGCCACCAATCTGAATTCAAGGTTGCCGATGCCGCAAAGGTTGTTAATGGGCCGGCACCCAAACCCCTCGCAATGCTGCCCGTCAAGGTCGAAAATGACCGATTGGTAGTCACCGGGAAATTCTCCCGGCGCGTTGGCATCCAACCACAACAATAAGGTCAAAAATGAAACGTCAAAGGACGTCGAGAGGCCCTATGCTGAGTCGACAAAACATTACAGCCATCGCCCTTCTGTTTGCCAACGTCTGTGCGCCAGGCGCATGGGCGGAGGAACATGACGATCACCCTGTCTATAGCAATGTGACCCAGGCCCGACTGGTGGCGCCGGAGCCGGAAAATTGGTTGATGTACCGGCGTACCTATGACAGCCAGGGTTACAGCCCGCTCAAACAGATCACGCGCCGCAACGCCAAAAGCCTGGCGCCAGTTTGGACGTTCTCAACGGGCATGCGGGAAGCGCACCAGGCACCACCCGTGGTGAACAACGGCTACATGTTCATCACTACCCCGCACAATCATCTAATCGCACTGGACGCCCGGACAGGTGAGCAACTTTGGCGGTATGCGCGCGAACTCCCTGAGGATCAATTCCAGATGCACCCCACCAACCGCGGCGTCGCACTGTGGGAAGACAAGGTCTATATGGCAACCGCGGATGCCTTCCTGGTTGCCATCAAAGCGTCCACCGGCGAGGTGCTATGGGAAACCGAGGTAGAAGACTACGCCCGGGGTTACTACATGACCCTCGCGCCCCTTGCCGCAAGCGGCAAAGTCATGGTGGGCGTATCCGGGGGTGAGTTTGGTATCCGGGGTTTTGTTGCAGCCTTTGATGCAACAACCGGCGAACCCGCCTGGAAGACCTACACAATCCCCGGTCCGGGTGAGAAAGGCCACCAGTCCTGGCCTGGTGATACGTGGAAAACCGGAGGTGTTCCGGTGTGGCTGACCGGCTCATTCGACCCCGAGCTCAATCTCACCTATTGGGGCACCGGCAACGGAGGTCCATGGATGGGCGACACCCGTCCGGGTGATAATCTCTACGCCACGTCTGTGATAGCGCTCGACGTCGATACCGGCAACATGAAAGCTCATCACCAGTACCATTGGAACGACACCTGGGACTGGGACGAGGTCTCCGCGCCGCTGCTCCTGAATTTCGAGCGCGACGGCCGCAGCGTCCCCGGCCTGGTCCACCCGGGTCGCAACGGCTACCTCTGGTTCCTCGAGCGCAAGGCTGACGCCATTGGATTCGTGGATGCAGAGCCTTACGTCCGCCAGGACGTATTCACCTCCCTCGATTCTAAAACTGGCCGGCCCACATACGACCCGGACAAAATCCCGGGCACCCTATCGCCCGCTGAATTCTGCCCCTCACTCTGGGGTGGCAAAGACTGGCCTCCGGCCGCCTATAGCCCCCGCACACGCCTCATCTATATTCCGGCCAACGAGAACATCTGCGGCCGCCTGCAGGGTGAAGAGGTAGTTGAGTACCGGCCCGGCGAGGTGTTCATGGGAGCGGATGACGACGACATCTCCCTTGTGCTGCACCCCGACTCGGACAAATGGATTGGCGAACTACAGGCTTGGAACGTCGACACCGGGAAGAAAGAGTGGAGCACCAACTTCAAAAGCCAAAATTGGGGCCCCGTACTCGCAACCGCGGGTGATGTGATCTTCATGGGTGGCACCAACGATCGCTACTTCCGCGCCTTTGATGCGCGCAACGGTAAGATCCTCTGGGCGCAGCGCACCAACTCCGGCGTTGTGGGCGTACCATCAACCTATGCGGTAGACGGCGTGCAATACGTAGCCGTGCAATCCGGCTGGGGTGTCGACGCGGAGCGTGAGCAAGCATCGATCAACGCACTCCGTGGTACCAACCACCAGGTACCGCAGGGTGGCGTGCTGTGGGTCTTTGCGTTGCGCTAGCTGTGACGGACGGGGCGTTGGCGCGGCACTCCGCTGCCAATCACTCCATGCAACGCGCAACCGACGGGGCCAGTTCCTTCATGGCCCGGCGATAGACGTCGCGCTTGAAAGCCACGACCCGGCCAAGTGGGTACCAGTACGACACCCAGCGCCAACCGTCGAACTCTGGCCGGCTGCCCGCGCCAACCTGCACCGCGTCGTCCATCGCAAGCATCTTCAGCAGATACCACTTCTGCTTCTGGCCNACGAAATCTGAGTTGTCCTGGTGCAGCAGGCGCCTGGGCAACCGATAGCGTAACCAACCGCGAGTACACGCCANCACTTTGACGGCGTCNGACGGCAGACCAGTTTCCTCCTTGAGTTCNCGATAAAGCGCNTCCTCATGAGATTCACCCTTGTGGATACCTCCCTGNGGGAACTGCCAGGCATCCTGCCCACCAACGCGCCGCGCCCACAACACCTGACCATCGGCATTGGCTAGGATGATCCCAACATTCGGACGATAGCCGTCCTTATCGATCAAAGCTCCAATTCCCCCAGCGGGCCAGCACTTATTCTACTTCTTCCAATCGACTACAGGACCAACCAAAGCCCGGCTTAGCATATCCCTCATTGCCCAGNGATTATCTGTAAAGCCTAGCCGGCCGGCAACGTCCAAAGCGCAAACAGGTGCCGATGCTAAGCTTCATCTCTCGTTCTGAGCCTCACGGAGCTCGCCCATTGGCTCTCGTACTGTTTGATCTCGATGAGACACTGCTGTCCGNGGACAGTGACGTGTTGTGGGGTGAGTACCTCTGCCGGGAAGGTCTCGTCGATAAGGCGGCGTACGGTTCACAGAACGACGCGTTCTACCAACAGTACAAAGGTGGTCAGCTGGANGTTCAGGCCTATCTGGCTTTTGTTGCCGCACCGCTTGCCAAGCTGCCTCGCGACGAGCTCGAAGCGCACAGGACACGGTACCTAGAGCGCGACATTAAGCCGATCATCTTGCAGGAAGGGTTGAACCTAATTGACCGGCATCGTTTCTCCGNTGATCTCCCAGTCCTGGTTACGGCTACCATCGACTTTGTATCAGCACCTATCGCNGCGCTTCTGGGGATTGCAGATGTCATCGCACCCATTGCCGGTCGAACCCCGGCCGGTGGCTACACCGGGACCACGGTTGGCGTACCAAGTTTTGGGCCCGGCAAGCTCACCCGGGTCAATGCATGGCTCGCTGCCCGCTCGGCAAAACCACAGTCNCTGGCCGACAGCTGGTTCTATTCTGACTCGATCAACGACCTGACCCTGCTCGAAGCAGTCGCACACCCTGTCGCGGTAGACCCGGACCAAGCGCTCCAGGCGGTCGCCGTCGCTCGAGGCTGGAAAACCATATCACTTAGGCCTAAACCGGGTCTGACATGACAACAGCTCACCTGGCACGCGGGGTGACCCTGCTCGCACTATTCACCCTTGGCCAATGTAGCGAGCCAACCTCGACCCGAAATCAGAGTACAACGTCGCCTCCCGACCTTGGTGCGATATTGCCCGAAGCCCATGCCGCGCTGCATGAAGCTGTCGCGACCGGCTCGCTGCTCAACGCGGCTATCACCCGATTTCTAAACAGCCCGGACGAACCCAATCGAGAAAGTGCGGTCACGGCGCGGCATACAGCCCACGATGCCTGGCTGAGCGCATGGGCGCCAGCAGCGCTCTGGGCGGGGAACGACATCCACTACGTCGCCTTTCGTATCGACGCCTGGCCCATTACGCCAGGCTTCCTCGATACGCTGCCCCAGTATCCACAGTCCGGCATCGTTGCGGACGTATCCCTGCCGCTCAACGTTGACAGTATCCAAAAGCAGCACGGTTTCTCCGACCCGCTTGAGGTCGCGCTGGGATTCCACGCTATCCAACTGCTTCTGGACCGCCCAGTGCGCGACTACAACGGAGCTGCGGAACAAATAAAGCGGCGCAGAGAACTGTTGCGCCTACAAAGCGAAATCCTGCTGGGCGACCTACAAGCGCTGGCCCAAACGCCGCCCATCAGCCTAGGTATGACAGGGCTTTTGGAGGCTTCCATTGCAACGCTCTCCGAGGCCCTGCGGATGGCGACTCGAGACACTGGTAAAACGGACTGTAAAAGTGCCTGGCGTGGTGACTCGTACCGCGCACTCGAGCTTTTGACCGCTCCAGTCGTAAACTGGCTGGAGCGGGAGGGTTTGCGACGATGGTCGCTGGCCATCGACCCCAAGGCTGCGGCCAACCTCACCGAAACGCTGAAGATGATGACCTCGCCGCCTGGGCCCACTAGCACACCCACCAACTACGCCGCGATCGGAGCGGAAGCGCCGACAACTGCTACGGCACCGACCCCGCCTCTCGTCAACCAGACCGAACTCGCACTGCGGGCAACACTCCAGATTCTCAAAGGCATCATCCAGAAGGCGTCTAGGTCCAGGACCGGCCCCTGAGTATTCGCCGGGATTTTCCTCCCTGGCGGGCCTTCTTCTGCTAACGTCACAGCCCTCCTGACACAACAAGCCAGCCTATGCACCCGACGTTCCTCAAACCGCCCGTTCTGCTGAACGACCACGAAATAGCACACTTCATCCGCGAAGGCTATCTGACCCTCCGATCGGTGCTGCCGCAGTCGTTCCACGATGCCGTCTACAAAGAACTGACACCTCTCGAAGAGAATGGCCGAATGGGGCACAACAACCTACTGCCATGCGTCCCCAGGCTGCGCGAGGTACTTGACGAGCCACACATCCGTGGCGCTCTGCAGAGCCTGCTCGGGCCTAATTACTACCTGCACTTTCACCGTCATGATCACGTGAACTTCCCGGACGCTGCACAGCCACTACACAAGGATGGCGACAACCACTCCCACCTTTCAATTGACGGCATGCGGCGATACCACCCGACCCGTTATGTCATGCTGTTTTACTACCCTCAGGACACACCGGTTGAGCGCGGACCAACGGGCATTGTGCCGCGAAGCCACTACACTCCTCTCAACACCCTTGAGGACGTCCGTTCGCGGTGGGGCGCGCTGACCGGGCCACTTGTAGCGGAAGTCAACAGGCTTGCACAGGGTGGTGCCAGCGAAGACGAGCGACAAACCTTCTGGCGAGAACACTACGGCAAGCTAAAGGAAGAACACGCACAGCTTTATGCTCAGTCCAAGGCTCTGGAAGCCCCCTGGGAGGAACGCAAGATACCCCTGACTGGTCCCGCCGGCACCGTCAGCATTGTGCACTTCGACCTCGTACATGGGCGGTTTGGACCCAACCAGACAGAAATACCCAGACACATGGTGAAATTCTTGTTTTCGCGCTACCGCGAACCGGTCACACCAAGCTGGAGCGCGACCAGTACCGAATGGCCAGGAAGCACCGACGACCCACTGAACCCAGTACATCGGTTCCAATGGGCTTGGCACCGGGGCGAACGCAGCGCCTTTGCGAAGGCCCAAGCGGGCAGCCTTGCGGCGCTTACGAACGACATCGACAGCGACGATGATGAACGGGCCCTTGCGGCAGCCTACCAACTCGCAACCCATGGCGATGCCGGAGTGGGCATCCTGATGCAGCGCTTCATATCCGACAGCACCATCGCGGGCGCCCGCGGGGCGTGGGGGCTTAGTGCGGCCGGTAAAGCAGCAGTGCAGGCCCTCCGCGACGCGGCGACCGACGCTGACTCTTTTCTTACCGCGCGCATCGCCGACGTCCTCGACGCGGAGGGCGCGCCGCTCGAGGCTGACCGCCTCCTGCTGGCTGACGACCCCGAGGCGTGG
>PAWP01000080.1 GCA_002714125.1 Gammaproteobacteria bacterium | reverse complement strand
AGATGGTGATGCCTGGTTACGACATCGACATGACGGTTGAACTGATCGCTCCGATTGCGATGGAAGACGGCCTGCGTTTCGCCATCCGTGAAGGTGGCCGCACTGTAGGTGCGGGCGTCGTTACCAAAATTATCGAGTGATGGTGGCAATGGTGGCTGAAAACGTCGGCATTTGCTGACTTTTTAGCTGACACGTGGGCGTTGAGGCGTTAGACTCGCGGCCGGTTGGTCCTCGTGTAGACGAGTTGGACCAGAAAATTGCGGTAAAGCAACATTCAAATTCTGACAACCGCTGAGTATAGGAGCCCGGAGCGGTTTTGATTCCGGGCGCGACAGGACCCCGATTGGGGGTTATTGTAAGGCCGATTAAGGCAAACGCAGCCATGCGAACGTGTGGAAGCGGATTGTTGACTTCGGTCAGGGGCGTCTTTAGAATGCCGCTTCCCTTTCCCGGGGGGGCGGCATTTGCGCCTTAAATGCCTGATTCTTGGGGAGATTCAGGCAAAAGAATGGTGGAGCTCTCAACTCTGTCCTGCCACCTGACAGGGGCATCCTGCAGGGGGTGTTCGCAAAGGCTGACTTCAGCCCACGCAAAAGAGNGTGNACATAGAGTATTGCTGGCCTCCTTCCGCTGCGCGGTTCAGCGCAAACGAATGTAGGGGCCANGGNCTTTTGCACACCACAGGGAGTGCCAAAGCANCCCTGANCAAGGGGTATCGGATTGGCAGNCGNCAAANGNCGGGAGAAGTAGTTATANAAGAANCATANGAACAAGACGNANAGGTANTAGCAGNAAGCAGCTTAGAAGTAACACAAGAACAAGCAGCAACAAGCTTAAAGAAACCAAGAAGACCCAGTCCATGCAGTGNACGTGCGTGCCCGGACTTGGCCCTCGAGTCGGGANACAAGAGCNGAAACATCGATGAACCAGAGAATCCGCATCCGTCTGAAGGCNTTCGACTACAAACTGANCGACCTATCGACNCAGGAAATCGTGAACACCGCGAAGCGCACCGGTGCGCAGGTTCGCGGCCCGATCCCGCTGCCTACCCGGAAGGAGCGCTTTACGGTCCTGATCTCGCCNCATGTCTACAAGGATGCGCGTGACCAGTATGAGATTCGTACCCACAAGCGGTTGCTGGATATCGTGGAACCCACCGAGAAAACGGTGGACGCATTGACGAAGCTCGACCTCGCGGCAGGCGTGGAGGTGCAGATCAATCTCGGCTAGCCCGNTAGGCTGTCTGAGTTTGATNTAACAGGACGACGAAGCGATGACTATAGGTATTGTAGGAATCAAGCGCGGCATGAGCCGCATCTTCACTGATGAAGGTGTCTCGATCCCCGTCACTGTGATTGAGGCGACCCCTAATCGCATTACGCAGCGTAAGACGGCTGACACTGACGGTTATGAAGCCATCCAGGTCACTGCGGGCGAGGTCAAGCAGTCCAAGGTGAACAAACCGCTGGCGGGCCATTTCAGCAAAGGTAATGTCGATGCCGGTCGCCATCTTTGGGAGTTCCGGGTCGAAGCAGGTTCCGACTTGACCATTGGTGATGCGCTGGATGTGTCTGCGTTTGAGGTCGGCCAGAAGGTTGATGTCACCGGGCAGTCCAAAGGTCGGGGTTTTGCAGGCGTCGTCCGGCGTCACAATTTCAGTACGCAGGACATGTCTCACGGTAACTCTATTTCTCACCGCGCGCCGGGCTCCATCGGCCAATGTCAGACCCCTGGTCGGGTATTCAAAGGCAAGAAAATGGCAGGTCACATGGGAGCTGCCCAGGTGACTGTACAGACGCTCGAGATCGCCGAGGTGGATACCGAGCGCAACCTGCTCCTTATCAAGGGTGCGGTACCCGGCGCACGGGGCGGTGACCTCGTCGTCCGCCCGGCAGTCAAAGCCAAGGCTACTGGGGATCACGGATGAATCTAAACATCGCAGGCGCAGACAAAGCGGTTGACGTATCTCCGACTACTTTTGCGCGGGATTTCAACGAATCGCTGGTACACCAGGTTGTTACCGCGTACCTCGCGGGCGGTCGGCAAGGCACGCGGGCGCAGAAGTCCCGTTCTGAAGTCAATGGCGGCGGGCGCAAGCCCTGGCGTCAGAAAGGTACAGGCCGAGCGCGGGCCGGTACGATCCGCAGCCCGATCTGGCGCGGTGGTGGTAACGCCTTTGCCGGCAAACCGCAGGATTACTCGCAGAAGGTCAACAAGAAGATGTATCGCGCGGCGATGCAGTCGATCCTCTCAGAACTGGTCCGCCAGGAACGGCTCGTAGTGGTTGAGGACTTTGCGGTAGAGGCACCGAAAACCAAGGAAGTAGTTGGAAAGCTGAAGGCGCTCGAGCTTCTTGATGTCCTGATCGTTACGGAAGCGGCAGATGAAAACCTCTCCCTATCAGCCCGCAATCTGAAGGGTGTCGGTGTTGTGGAAGCAGGGCATGTGAATCCGGTCGATCTGATCGGTTTCGACAAGGTGCTCGTGACGGTGCCTGCGCTGCGCAAGCTTGAGGGGCTGTTCGCATGAACGAGGAACGCATGTACCAGGTGTTGCTGGGTGCGCACATCTCCGAGAAAAGCACCGTGATTGCGGACGAGGCGAATCAGTTTGCTTTTCGCGTCTCGACGGATGCGACCAAGCCAGAGGTTAAACAGGCGGTTGAGAAGATTTACAGTGTCAATGTTGAAAGCGTCCGCCTGCTCAACGTTAAGGGCAAGGTCAAGCGTACGTTTCGCGGTACAACGGTACGCAAGCCCTCCTGGAAGAAAGCGTACGTCCGCATCGCAGCCGGCCAGGATATAGACTTTGCGTCCTCCTGAGTCTGACTCGGGATCCCGCGAAAGAGCAGAAAGGACAGGACAGAGAGCATCATGCCAGTCGTAAAAGCTAAACCCACTTCACCTGGTCGGCGTTTTGTCGTCAAGGTGGTGGACCCCGATCTGCACCGGGGCAAACCGCAAAAAGGGCTTGTTGAGAAGAAGAACAAGACCGGTGGTCGGAACAATAATGGACGGATTACAACCCGGCACGTGGGTGGCGGCCATAAGCAGAAGTATCGGATTATCGACTTCAAACGGAACAAAGACGGCATCAAGGCCGTTGTAGAACGCCTCGAATACGATCCCAACCGTACCGCCAACATTGCCCTCCTGAAGTACGCCGACGGCGAACGCCGTTACATCGTTGCCCCCAAAGGCCTCCAGCAAGGTGACCAGCTCCAATCCGGAGACGCCGCGCCGATCCGCCCNGGGAACTGTCTGCCGATGCGCAATATTCCAATGGGTAGCGTGATTCATAATATCGAGCTCAAGCCGGGCAAAGGNGCGCAGATGGCCCGCAGTGCGGGCACGTCGGCACAGCTGGTTGCAAAAGAAGGTGCCTACGTCACCCTACGTCTGCGCTCTACGGAGATGCGGCGGGTCCTGGCGGAGTGCCGAGCGGTGATAGGCGAAGTGAGCAACGGTGAACANAATCTGCGTTCACTGGGCAAGGCAGGTGCAACGCGCTGGCGCGGTGTGCGGCCTACTGTCCGTGGGGTAGTGATGAATCCCGTGGACCACCCGCACGGCGGTGGTGAGGGTAAGTCGTCCGGTGGTCGTCATCCGGTGACGCCCTGGGGTGTACCCACNAAGGGTTATAAGACGCGNAAAAACAAGCGGACCGATAAGATGATCGTGCGTCGTCGGCGNAAAGGCCGTTAGATCAGCAGGTTAGGAAGGATTAAGCANATGCCACGCAGTTTGANAAAAGGCCCGTTTGTTGATTTACACCTTGCCAACAAGGTNCNGCAGGCGCTGGAAACCAACGACAAGAGGCCGATCCGTACCTGGTCCAGGCGTTCGATGATTACGCCCGACATGGTTGGACTGACTCTCTCCGTGCACAACGGGCGTCAGCATGTGCCTGTCTTTGTTAACGAGGACATGGTGGGTCACAAGTTGGGCGAGTTCGCAGTGACGCGTACTTTCCGAGGGCATGCAGGTGATCGCAAGGTACGGCGATAGGCGTGGCATAGAGGTAAGAGGCAGGTAGTGATGGAAGTAACAGCACGGTTGAAAGGCGCACGGATGAGCGCACAGAAGGCCCGCCTTGTCGCGGATCAGATCCGTGGTAAGGAAGTGGGCGAGGCGCTCAACATTCTGTCTTTCAGCACTAAGAAGGGTGCCCACCTCGTGCGCAAACTGCTCGAGTCGGCCGTTGCCAACGCGGAGCACAATGAAGGTGCAGACGTGGACGAACTGTCCGTATCTCGGATCTTCGTTGATGAAGGTCTCACAATGAAACGGCTGCGGCCGCGCGCAAAAGGTCGCGCTGACCGGATCCTCAAACGAACCTGCCACATTACGCTAGCGGTAGNTGACGGCGAATAGCGGCGGGNCGAGAGAAGGAAAACCTATGGGTCAGAAAGTACATCCAACGGGCATGCGGCTCGGCATCGTCAAAGAACATACCTCGTTGTGGTACGCCGATGGTGTGGAGTANGCCGAGAACCTGCATACCGATCTCAAGGTNCGCGAATACATTCAGCAGAAGCTCAAGCAGGCTTCGGTGAGCCGTATCGAGATTGAGCGCCCTGCGCAAACGGCGCGCATCACCATCCATACGGCTCGACCGGGGATTGTGATCGGTAAGAAAGGTGAGGACGTTGAGCGTCTGCGTGGCGAAGTGGCCTCGATTATGAAGGTTCCAGTGCACGTCAACATTGAGGAAATCCGCAAGCCCGAGGTCGATGCGTTTCTGGTCGCGCAGAACGTAGCACAGCAGCTTGAGCGCCGGGTTCAGTTCCGGCGCGCGATGAAGCGAGTAATGCAGAACGCGATGCGCCTTGGTGCTGAAGGAATAAAGGTCCGCGTGGCTGGGCGCCTGGGAGGTGCTGAGATCGCTCGTACGGAAAGCTACCACGAAGGGCGAGTTCCGCTGCACACGCTGCGGGCCGACATTGACTATGCAACCGCTGAGGCACTGACTACCTACGGGATTCTCGGGGTAAAAGTGTGGATCTTTAAAGGCGAGGTTATCGGTTCGCGTGAAGAGCCCCAGCAGAAAGCGGAAAGGAATTTCGGGTAAAGGACGATGTTACANCCGAAAAGAACNAAGTTCAGAAAGCAGCATAAGGGCCGTAATCGCGGGCTTGCCCACAGGGGCAGCAGCGTCGAGTTTGGCAAGTACGGCCTGAAGTCGACTGGCCGGGGTCGCCTGACTGCNCGTCAGATCGAGGCAGGTCGTCGTGCCATGACACGCCGCGTGCGTCGTGGCGGGCAGATTTGGATCCGGGTGTTTCCGGACAAACCCATCACGAAGAAGCCCCTTGAAGTGCGTCAGGGTAAAGGTAAGGGCAACGTTGAATACTGGGTTGCCCAAATCAAACCCGGCAGGGTTCTATTTGAAATGGAAGGTGTCTCGGAAGAGGAGGCACGCGACGCGTTTCGGCTCGCTGCGGCTAAGTTGCCGCTGCCAACCACCTTCGTAACGGCGACAGTGATCTGATGGACGCGAGCGAGCTAAAAGAACAATCGGTCGAGGAACTGCAGTCCACGCTGCTGGACTTGACCAAGGAACGTTTCAGCCTGCGAATGCAGAGCTCTACGGGGCAGCTGACGCAGCCGCACCTCCTCCGGGAGGCGAAGCGGGACATCGCGCGGTTGAAAACCGTGCTGAACGCAAAACTGGCGGAAGCTAAGGCCGGTACAGATGAGTGAACAGCAATCAGGGCGTACCGCGAGCGGTACGGTTGTAAGTAACAAGATGAACAAGACGATCACGGTGCTGGTCGAGCGTCGGGTAAAACACCCGATCTACGGCAAGTACATCAGACGATCAAAAAAGATACACGCGCACGACGAAAACAACGAGTGTCAGGAAGGCGATCTGGTCACGATTACCGAGACGCGTCCTATTTCCAAGAGTAAGTCCTGGAAGCTCGCAAGTGTCGATCGCAAGACCACGGTGATTTGAGGTCGGGGTAGATGATTCAGGCTCAGACATATTTGGATATCGCCGACAACAGCGGTGCGCGTCGAGTGATGTGTATCAAGGTGCTGGGTGGTTCGCGCAGACGCTATGCCAACGTAGGCGACGTGATCAAGGTCACCGTCAAGGAAGCGATTCCTCGTGGTCGGGTGCGCAAAGGCCAGGTGTTGGACGCAGTAGTTGTGCGAACCAAGAAAGGCGTGCGCCGGCCGGACGGGTCGATTATTCGGTTTGATGGCAATGCCGCGGTTCTGCTAAATGCGCAGAAGCAGCCCATTGGCACGCGGATCTTCGGACCGGTCACCCGCGAACTGCGAACTGACAATTTCATGCGCATCGTGTCGCTGGCACCGGAAGTCCTATGAGACAACCGGCGATCGCGAGGAAAAGCTGAATGCAGAAAATTAAACAGAATGACGAAGTTATCGTGATTGCCGGCAGGGACCTCGGCAAGCGTGGGCGCGTAACAAGGCGGATTGATGAGAAACGGGTATATGTATCCGGTATAAATATGGTCAAACGCCACACCAAGCCGAACCCGCAGCTGAACCAGCAGGGCGGCATCATCGAGAAAGAAGCGCCTATACATATTTCTAACATCGCAATCTTCAATCCCGCCACCAACAAAGGTGACCGGGTCGGGATCAAGGTGCTCGATGACGGCAGCAAAGTTCGGGTGTTTCGCTCGAACGGCGAACAGATAGACGGCTAACGGGGCTCCGGAGGAATAACAANGTGGCAGACCTCAAAGCACTCTACGACNACGAGATTCGCGCCAAGCTCAAAGAAGAGCTNGGAATCGAGAACGTCATGCNGGTACCGCGCATCGCNAAGATCACCCTAAATATGGGTGTGGGTGAGGCTGTGGGTGATCGNAAACANCTCGATGCAGCAGTAGCCAACATGGANGCGATTTCNGGGCAGAANGNGNTCACCAACAATGCGCGCAAGTCGATTGCTGGNTTTAAGATCCGGGANGGCTNTCCGATTGGCTGCAAGGTTACGCTGCGCCGTTCGCGGATGTANGAATTCTTGGATCGTCTGATNNNCATTGCTATTCCACGTCAGCGTGACTTTCGGGGTATACCGCTCAAGTCATTCGATGGGCGCGGCAATTTTGCGATNGGACTCTCGGAGCAGATCGTGTTCCCCGAGATTGACTACGACAAGATCGACAAGGTCCGCGGGCTGGATGTGAGCATCGTGACTACTGCACAGACAGACGACGAGGGCCGTGCCCTGCTGCGTGCGTTCAACTTCCCGTTCCGTGAAACCGAGGCTCAGGCCTGACAAGAGCAGGCAGATTGAAAGAAAGCAGAGATATAGATTAGCGACCAGGTTGGCAGNGCNAACCAGACAGCAAAGCAGAAGGGACCTATGGCCAAGAAATCAATGATCAACCGCGAGAAGAAGCGCCAGAAGCTCGTGGCCAAGTATGCGGCCAAGCGTGCAGCGNTGAAGAAGATTCTGCGCGANCCGGAGGCTAGTGATGAGGAGATCTGGGANGCCCAGACCCGGCTGCAGAAACAGCCCCGGGACGCGAGCCCCTCGCGGCAGCGCAGGCGCTGTTCGCTGACTGGTCGCCCAAACGGCGTTTATCGCCGTTTTGGCCTTGGACGCACGAAATTACGGGAGGCTGCCATGCGTGGTGACATACCGGGTCTTGTTAAGGCCAGTTGGTAAAAGGGAATTACGTATGACGATGCAAGACCCCCTGGCGGACATGTTGACCCGCATCCGTAATGCCCAGATGGCCGGCATTGCTGAAGTCACAATGCCCTCATCGAAGACCAANGTATCAGTTGCGAATGTGCTGGCTGAAGAAGGTTATATCGACGCCTGTGTAGTAGGCGGTGAAGGCAAACCGGAATTGTCGCTAACGCTGAGATATCACCAGGGCAAGCCGGTTATCGAGGAAATCAAGCGCATTAGCCGTCCCGGGCTGCGTCAGTATCGGGGCAAGGACGAGATTCCGCAGGTGCGCGGCGGACTCGGGATCGTGATCCTCTCCACAAACAAAGGCGTGATGTCCGGTCGCGCAGCGCGCGCCGCNGGAGTGGGCGGCGAGCTGCTCTGTTCGGTTTTCTGAGGCTGATAAGGGTTTCGATCGATGTCGAGAATTGCGAATAATCCGGTTGCGTTACCTGGCGGTGTAGAGGTGTCACTGTCACCCAGTGAGATCTCGGTCAAGGGTGGTANAGGTAGCCTGACGATGAAAGTGCACAACNTTGTTGCAATNGAACAGGGNGACGCACAACTTGTGTTCGGNACTCGGTCNAACGACCGCAAGGCCACCGCATTGGCCGGCACGACGCGTTCTCTCGTGAGCAACATGGTGCAGGGTGTGAGCGAAGGATTCAGCCGCGAGCTGCAGCTGCANGGGGTTGGCTATCGGGCTAANGTCCAGGGCCGCAAGCTCAATCTGACNCTNGGGTTTTCTCATCCGGTTGAGTATCCGATCCCGGANGGNATCGATATTGAGACCCCGCAGCCTACTCAGATCNTTGTGAAGGGTATCGATAAGCAACTGGTGGGTCAGGTTTCGGCAGACATCCGGGCTTTTCGTCCACCCGAGCCGTACAAGGGCAAGGGAGTCCGCTATGNGGACGAGCANGTGAAACGCAAAGAAGCGAAGAAGAAGTAGGCGAGCAAGAGATCATGAGCAGCAAAAAAGAACAGGCAAGNCAGCGCCGCGCGCTTCGTGGCCGGGCTCATATGCGCAAGCTGGGGGTGCACCGNCTGACCGTGTACCGCACTCCACGACATATATACGCGCAGGTATTGAGCCACGACGGAGCCACCGTNACTGCGTCTGCCTCTACATTGGACAAAGACCTCCGGGGNNCAGCGACGGGCAACCTCGCGGGTGCGACGGCGGTGGGTAAGCTTGTCGCGGAGCGCGCTCGCGCAGCTGGCATCGAAAGCGTTGCTTTCGATCGTTCAGGNTACAAATATCACGGCCGCGTGAAAGCGCTGGCTGACGCGGCTCGCGAGNGCGGGCTGAAGTTTTAGGGATTCGCTATGGCTTACAACAATCAGCAGGACAACGAAGAAGGCTTTCTTGANAAGCTGGTTCAGGTCAACCGTGTGGCCAAAGTGGTCAAGGGTGGCCGCATCTTCNGTTTCACGGCATTGACNGTTGTCGGGGATGGCCAGGGCCGGGTGGGCTTTGGCCGCGGCAAGGCACGCGAGGTGCCTCTAGCGATCCAGAAGGCGATGCAGGCAGCACGCCACAACATGATCACGGTTGATCTNGCCGGTACGACGCTGCAGTACCCGGTAACTGCCCGTCATGGTGGCTCGAAGGTGTTCATGCAGCCCGCTTCTGANGGCACNGGCCTGATTGCGGGCAAGACGATGCGTGCCGTGCTCGAGGTCGCCGGAGTCCAGAACGTGNTGGCGAAGTGTTACGGCTCGACTAANCCGGTCAATGTCATCCAGGCCACGTTCAAAGGTCTGCGCGATATGCGTTCGCCGGAGTCGGTTGCTGNGAAGCGCGGCAAAACCGTTGACGAAATCGTGGCTGCTTGAGCCAAGCGGTACGAAGGATTCAGAACATGGCCAAGATCAAGATTCAGCAGACTCGGAGTACTATCGGGCGCCTGGCTAACCACAAGGCATGTGTGCGNGGGTTGGGCCTGCGGCGTATTCGACACGTGGTCGAAGTAGAGGATACTCAGGCTAACCGGGGCATGATNAATAAAGTGTCCTANATGGTCAAAATCATCGAGTAACAGACCTATGCGACTCAACGAACTCAAACCTGCTGAAGGNAGCAAGCGGAACGCGCGCCGGGTTGGCCGCGGAATCGGCAGCGGCAAAGGCAAAACGGCCGGCCGTGGCCACAAGGGTCAGAAATCCCGCTCGGGCGGTCGGATCCGAGCCGGTTTCGAAGGTGGTCAGCAGCCTCTGCAGATGCGGTTGCCTAAATACGGCTTCAACTCTCGTCTGTCACGAGTAACGGCGGAGGTCACCTTGTCGGAACTCGACAAGCTTGAGGCGAGTGAAATTACNGTCGATGTGCTGCGGGACGCCAATGTGATCAATCGCGGTACGGAACGGGCCAAGGTGATGCTATCGGGCAGCATCAACCGCGCAGTGACNCTGGTTGGTATCCGTGCNACGAAAGGTGCGCGGGCAGCCGTTGAGGCCGCAGGCGGCAGCGTCAAGGACGCTGATGGGGCCGCTCCNCAGGCTGCGGCTGTACCAGTACCAGTTGAAGACCCGACNGTAGATACACCAGCGGATTCTGACGGCGANGCAACCGAGTAATGTAGAGAACACATAGGAAATAGAGGCGGTGTTGACCACCTGCTTATCAGGCATCGTCAGCAGGGAAAACGCGAACAGTCGAGGAAAGACTGCAGGAATGCGGTCTGACTCAATCGATAAGGCTACGAAGACGCAGATATGACCAGTTCACTGGCACAGCGACTACCTAACGTCGGCGGGGGGCTCTCCGAGCTNCGCCGTCGCTTGTGGTATGTGCTGCTAGCGATCATCGTTTATCGCGTTGGCAGTCACATACCTGTTCCCGGCATTAACCCTGATCGACTGGCGGCGTTGTTTGACCAGAACCAGGGCGGCATCCTCGACATGTTCAACATGTTCTCAGGAGGCGCGCTTGAGCGTATGAGTATCTTTGCGCTCGGGATCATGCCGTACATCTCNGCATCGATTATTACCCAACTGCTGGTGGCAACCACACCNTCGTTGCAGCAACTNCGNAAGGAAGGTGAAGCCGGCCGTCGTAAGATCAACCAATACACCCGTTGGGGGACGCTGGCACTGGCATTGATCCAGGGCTTCGCAATGAGCAGTGGGCTTGCTTCTCAAGGCCTGTCGTATACCTCGTCGTTTGTCTTCCATTTCGTGGCGGTATCGACGCTCGCGACTGGCGCGATGTTCATGATGTGGTTAGGGGAGCAGGTTACCGAACGCGGTGTGGGCAATGGCATCTCGATCCTTATCTTTGCAGGCATCGTCGCGGGTTTCCCGAGCGCGCTTGGGCAGTCCTTTGAGCAGGCCCGTCAGGGAGAGATCTCGATTCTGGCGCTGTTACTGATCGGGGCTATCGGGGTGATGGTGATCGCGGGTGTGGTCTTCGTGGAGCGGGGTCAGCGGCGTATTACGATCAACTATGCACGCAGGCAGCAGCGGGGTGGCCCGCAGCAGGCGCAAAGCCAGTTTATTCCGCTCAAGGTGAACATGGCGGGTGTGATTCCAGCCATCTTTGCCAGCAGCCTGCTGTTGTTCCCGGCATCGCTTGGGCAGTGGTTCGGCGCCTCTCCCAATATGGAGTGGTTGCAGGAGGTGGCATTGCAACTTTCACCTGGGCAACCGCTTAATATTATCCTGTTTTCGGCCGGGATCATCTTTTTCTGTTTCTGGTACACCGCAATCATGTACAACCCGAAAGAGGTGGCGGACAACCTCAAGCGCACGGGTGCCTTTGTGCCGGGGTATAGGCCGGGAGATCAGACTGCTCAGTACATCGACACCATCCTGACGCGTCTGACGCTATTTGGTTCGATCTATATGACTGCCGTGTGTCTGATGCCGCAATTTCTGGTTGTGCAATTCAATATCTCGTTTCAACTTGGCGGCACCGCGTTGCTGATCGTGGTGGTAGTAGTCATGGATTTTATGTCCCAGGTGCAGACACATTTGCTGTCTCACCAGTACGAGTCATTGATGAAGAAGTCGAATCTGCAGAACTTTGGCCGGCGCTGAGGAGGCGGCTGAAGGTACAGACCCGTCAAGGGCAGGAGGAGGACAATGAAAGTTCGAGCATCGGTCAAAAAGATGTGTCGTAACTGCCGGATCATCCGGCGTAAGGGTTCCGTACGGGTGATCTGCACGGAGCCGCGACACAAGCAGCGCCAAGGCTGACAAGCCCAGAGCGTCAAGAGCAGGAGCTGAGGAGNAGAAATGGCTCGTATAGCGGGTATCAACATCCCAGACAACAAACACGCCGGCATCTCGCTGACGTACATCTTTGGCNTCGGCCGTAAAGCNGCGNTGGACCTGTGCGANGCGACCGGGGTTGACCCNCGCATGCGAATCCAGGANCTCACTGAAGAGGAACTGGACAAGCTNCGCAACGANGTTGGCCGGATGNCGGTTGAAGGTGANCTGCGCCGGGNAGTGCAGCTCAACATCAANCGGCTGCTGGACCTTGGTTGCTACCGGGGTATNAGACATCGCCGCAGCTTGCCAACAAATGGCCAGCGCACCAAAACGAACGCGCGCACCCGTAAAGGGCCGAAGCGCCCGATTCGCAAGTAATCGCACGCGCACGGTCAGACGTGCGGAGGAACCATGTCCGAAACTGATATAGATACAGAATCCGAGACAAGCTCAACAACGCTGACGGCGCCAGTGCGCCGGCGCGGCAAGCGACAGGTTGTCGATGGCCTTGCGCACGTGCATGCTTCTTTCAACAACACGATCATCACGATTACGGATCGACAGGGTGGCGCACTGTCTTGGGCAACCGCTGGCGGCTCAGGTTTCCGCGGCGCGCGCAAGAGCACGCCGTTTGCTGCGCAGGTCGCAGCTGAGCGTGCTGGTGTAGCGGCGCAGGAATACGGTGTGCAGAACCTAGAGGTGTTTGTAAAAGGCCCAGGGCCTGGTCGTGACGCCGCTGTGCGCGCACTGAACGCCGCTGGCTTCAAGGTGACGAACATCACCGACGTCACCCCAATACCTCACAACGGCTGTCGCCCACCGAAGCGGCGTCGGGTCTAAGGTCAAGGAGTCAAGTCATGGCACGTTATCTCGGACCCACCTGTAAGCTCTCCCGCCGGGAAGGCACAGACCTCTATCTCAAGAGCGGAGTGCGTCCGCTCGAGTCTAAATGTCGCGCGGAAGCCGCTCCTGGCCAGCACGGCGCGCGGCGTTCGCGCCCGTCGGACTATGCGATTCAGCTGCGAGAAAAGCAGAAAGTACGTCGTCTTTACGGTGTGCTGGAAAAGCAGTTCCGCAACTATTTCAAGAAAGCGGACCGGCAGAAAGGCGCTACAGGTTTCAACATGCTGCGCCTACTTGAGCGCCGTCTGGACAACGTCGTGTATCGGATGGGGTTTGGTTCAACCCGTGCGGAAGCCCGCCAGTTGGTTTCGCATAAGGCGGTCCTGGTGAACGGCCAGTCCGTGAATATTGCGTCATTTGCGATTTCACCCGGTGATGTTGTAGCAATCTGCGAGAAGTCGCGTAATCAGTTGCGCATTCAGGGCGCCCTTGCCGTAGCGGCAAACCGGACGCCGGTGGAATGGGTTGAAGTGGATGCGGCTAAGCTGGAAGGTGTGTTTCGCTCGTACCCGGAGCGGGACGATCTCCCACAGGAGATCAACGAGAACCTGATTGTGGAGTACTACTCCAAGTAAGGAGCAGCCCCCGCGATCGTTACGCCTGAGATCATGTTGGTGTCAGGCATACGTACTTGGACCCTGGAGAACGGTGTCTCTATGCCACACTCATCATTGGAATTCCTGACGCCCAAGCACATTCAGGTTGAAAAAGTCAGCCAGACTCGTGCGAACGTCGTACTCGAACCGCTTGAACGCGGTTTTGGGCATACGCTCGGCAACGCGCTGCGTCGGATCCTGCTGTCTTCGATGCCTGGTTGCGCGATCAGCGAAGTTGAGATCGACGGGGTCTTGCACGAATACGGCACTATCGAGGGCGTTCAGGAAGACGTCATCGAAATCCTGCTGAATCTTAAAAACGTCGCAATCCGGCTTGGGAGTGTGGATGAGGCTGAAGTGAGCCTCACCAAAACCGGCCCCGGCGTGGTAAGGGCTGGCGACTTCATGGTGGAACACGACGTTGAGATTGCCAACCCGGATCAGCTCATTGCCAACCTGAACGAGGCAGGTGAACTGAGCCTTCGCGCCAAAGTGACGCGCGGAAGGGGCTATGAGCCTGCCGACGCCCGAGGGGGCGATGAGGAACAGGCCCGTGTTATTGGCAACCTTTTGCTTGACGCCTCCTATAGCCCGGTCCGCCGGGTGGCGTACAAGGTTGACAGCGCACGNGTCGAGCAGCGTACNGACCTGGACAAGCTAATCATCGATCTTGAAACAAACGGCACNATCGATCCCGAAGAGGCGATCAGGCGTGCGGCCACTATTCTGCAGCAGCAGGTAGCCGTCTTTGTCGACCTCGAGAGCGATGCAGAGCCGGAAGTGGCCGAGCAGGAAGACGAGATTGATCCGATTCTGTTGCGCCCGGTNGACGATCTGGAACTGACCGTCCGTAGCGCGAATTGCCTGAAAGCTGAGAACATCTACTACATTGGCGACCTCATCCGCCGTACTGAGGTAGAGTTGCTTAAGACGCCAAATCTCGGCAAGAAATCCCTTACCGAAATCAAAGACGTACTTGCGTCCCGTGGTCTCTCGCTAGGCATGCGCCTTGAAAACTGGCCACCTCTAAGCCTGCGCGGCGACGACCGCGTGCTGGGCTAGAGCATACCCGCGCTCCAGACGAGCCTAAGACGCGAGACTGATCGAGGAATTCCAAAATGCGCCATCGAAAAAGTGGTCGACATCTAAACCGNACCAGCGCCCATCGCAAGGCTATGTTCCGCAATATGGCGTCTTCCCTCATTGAGCATGAGATCATCAAGACGACCGTGCCCAAAGCTAAAGAATTGCGCCGTGTGGCAGAGCCATTGATCACGCTAGCCAAGGATGATTCGGTGGCGAACCGGCGCCTAGCGTTTGCGCGGGTAGGCAGCAAGGCCGTTGTTGGCAAGCTGTTTGCTGAAATTGGTCCACGGTTTCAGGAGCGCCCCGGCGGATACACCCGCATTCTGAAATGTGGTCATCGTGCAGGCGACGCGGCGCCAATGGCGTATATCGAGCTTGTCGACCGGGANGTTCCGGAAGACGACGAAGATCTCGAAGACGACGAAGACCTCGAGGACGACGGGTAGCTCCCCCCACTCTCAGGGAAACGCGCTCTGTTAGGGCGAGGTACGTTTCAGCCGGTAGTGACCNATCCCCCAGAGGTTTCCTTCGTCGTAGCCAAACATTTCCGCGACCGCGAGGAAAAATAGCCGCCAGCGTTGGCGCCAGGTCTCAGCCTCGCTTGCATACGTCGCTGTCAGTAGCGGCGTTAACGCCGCGGTGGCCGCATCNAACTCTCGTAACCAGTCGTTTGCGGTGCGTGCATAGTGCTCACCGGGGATCCAGCGTTGGTCTTCGACCACCAGGTCTCTATTGAACGCGCCAGGCAGATCAAAGGCTGGCATGAGCCCACCCGTAAAAAAGTGTCGCGCCATCCAGTTGTCATTGCCCTCGAAAAGATAGGCATAATCCCGGTGACAGAACACATGCAAGAAGGCACGCCCATCAGGCTTAAGCCAGCTTGCTACGCGCTNAAAGGCTGTGCCCCAATTCTGCAGATGTTCGAACATCTCGACAGAAACGATCCGGTCGAACTGGTTGGAGGTTTCAAAGTGGTTGAAGTCTTCGGTCAACACGNTGACGTTTGTTAAACCTCGGTCCTTTGCTCGAGCAAGGATAAAATCTCGCTGCGACGCTGAGTTCGACATGGCGGTTATTCTGCTTGATGGATAATGCTCCGCCATCCACAACGTTAGCGAACCCCAGCCGCAGCCCAACTCNAGNACNTCCTGGCCGTCTTCCAACATCGCGTGTTTGCCGCTTAACGCCAGCATGGCGTCTTCGGCTTCCGCGAGTGTTGTTTTAGCAGTCGGATAGTAGCAGCTTGAGTACTTGAGCCGCGGTCCGAGCGCATGTTCGAAAAGCGCGGAAGGCACTTCATAGTGCTGTTCGTTTGCCTTATCGGTGTGTACCGCGAGTGCAAGTTGTTCGAGAACGCCTGGTTCGACTACGCCGATTCCGTGTTGCAGATGACTCTTACGTTTTGAGATGAGTCGGCGGATGCCAATGCGTAAAAGCGCATCGGGAAAGATGCCTCGTTCAGCGAGATTGACTAGGACTGACATGGACTATGATCCGTATTGTTGTANGAGAAGCNTACGCGGTGCGGTCGGGGTTGGTTCACTTAGGCGTCGCGTAGTTTCCGCTCGGCGAAAGGCGGTCATCGAACGCTTCCATCCGCGTTTCCGAACCAGGTTGGCTTGTGAGAAAGGGCAGGTGAGGTGCCGTCAGCTATCCACGCACTGNCCTACGTCTTGAGNACGGGCCCCAGAAACTGACCGGTGAATGAGGAACTGCANTNCGCGACTTCTTCGGGCGTTCCACAAGTCACGATGTTCCCGCCGTCCGAGCCACCTCCAGGGCCCATGTCCACCAGCCAGTCGGCCGTTTTGATTACGTCGAGGTTGTGCTCGATGATCACAATTGTATTGCCCTGGTCGCGCAGGTGGTGGAGCACCGACAGCAATTGCTCGATATCGTGAAAGTGCAGGCCTGTTGTTGGCTCATCCAGAATGTACAGCGTGCTGCCGGTGTCGCGCTTGGAGAGCTCCCGCGCAAGCTTTATTCGCTGCGCCTCGCCGCCGGATAACGTGGTGGCGGACTGCCCCAGTCGGATATATGAAAGTCCGACATCTATGAGTGTTTTGAGACGGCGCTGGATGACCGGTATCGCGCCNAGAAATTCGTGCGCGTCCTCAACCGTCATATCCAATACCTCGCTAATGTTCTTGCCTTTATAGGCAATCTCCAACGTTTCGCGGTTGTAGCGTGCGCCTTTGCACTCGTCACACATGACGTAGACGTCCGGCAGAAAGTGCATTTCAACCTTGATTAGTCCGTCGCCCTGACAGGCTTCNCAGCGTCCGCCCTTGACGTTAAAGCTGAAGCGTCCGGGTTTATAGCCNCGCGAGCGGGCCTCCTGGGTTGCNGCAAACAACTCGCGGATTGGCGTGAAGATGTTGGTATAGGTGGCGGGNTTGGAGCGTGGTGTGCGCCCAATTGGGCTCTGGTCGATTTCGACAACCTTGTCGAGCTGCGCCATGCCCTCTATTTCTCTAAAGGGGGCCGGCTGTAGGGTCGTTGCACCATTGAGCTGCCTTGCCGCTATCGGGTAAAGCGTGTGGTTGACCAGAGTCGATTTGCCTGAACCCGAGNCTCCGGTGACGCAAGTCATTAACCCNANCGGGATTTCGAGATGAACATCCTGCAGGTTGTTNCCGGTTGCGCCGATCAGGCGCAGAGTTTTTTCAGGATCGACCGNCTNGCGCTTGGCAGGGACGTCAATTGCGCGTTTGCCCGAAAGGAACTGGCCAGTGATTGAGTCCGAACTGGCTTTGATGGCATCGAGCGTGCCCTGGGCGACAACGTGCCCACCNTGGATGCCGGCNNCCGGGCCGATGTCGATTATCCAGTCTGAGGCACGGATGGCTTCCTCATCATGCTCAACGATAATGACGGTGTTGCCCATGTCCCGTAAATTGGTGAGCGTGTCGAGCAGTCGAGCATTGTCACGTTGATGCAGACCGATCGAAGGCTCATCNAGGATGTACATCACGCCTACCAACCCGGCCCCGATCTGGCTTGCCAAGCGGATCCGCTGTGCTTCGCCGCCCGACAGAGTATCTGCACTACGCGACAGCGACAGATAATTGAGCCCGACGTTGATCAGAAACGACAGGCGCGCACGGATCTCATCCAGCACCTTGGCGGAGATGCTTGCGCGCTGNCCGGCCAACTGCAGCGCGCTGAACCAGGCATGTGCATCTGCGACCGACAGCGAGCCGATTTCGGGCAGCGTGCGCTCTTCGATGGTAACCGCCGCCGCGTCGGCGTTGAGGCGCGAGCCATGACAGGCAGGGCACGGTTCAGTGGATAGATACTTTGTGAGCGTCTCGCGCACCATCTGNGAGTCGGTCTCGCGGTACCGGCGCTCCATATTGGGNACGATGCCTTCGAAGNTATGCGAGCGCGCATACTCGTCCCCTCGGTCGTTTATGTAACGAAAGCGGATTTCCTCCTTCCCGGAACCGTGGAGCACGGCTTGCTGGTGTTTTTCGTCGAGTTCATTGAAAGGGGTTGCGAGGTCGAACCCGTAGTGCTCAGCGAGGGAGGTCAGCATCTGGAAGTAGTAGACGTTGCGGCGATCCCAGCCGTGGATNGCCCCCTCGGCGATTGAAAGGTCTCGGTCGGAGACGATGTTGCCGACATCAAAGAATGAGTGGACGCCCAGTCCGTCGCAGACACGGCACGCGCCGGCCGGGTTGTTGAAGGAAAATAGCCGCGGCTCCAGCTCCTTGATGCTGTGGCCACATACCGGGCACGCAAAGAGGGATGAGAACACGATATCGTCGGCTTCACCGTCCAGGTGAGTGACCGACACTACGCCCTCTCCTACCCTAACTGCGGTTTCCAACGAATCCGCCAGACGTGTCTTTACGTCCTCTCTGACGCGGAAGCGGTCTACCACAACCTCAATGGTGTGCTTTTTGTTTTTGTTGAGATCNGGCAGGTCGTCTAACTCAGTTACGATNCCGTTGATTCNTACGCGTACATAACCCTGGCTGCGCAACCCGTTGAAGACAGCCTGGTGCTCGCCCTTGCGTTCTCGGATCACAGGTGCACATAGCATGACCCGCGTGCCTTCGGGGATAGCCAGAATCTGATCGACCATCTGGCTCACTGATTGCGCCTCGAGCTTCTCTCCGTGCTCGGGNCAGCGAGGCTCACCTACCCGCGCATACAGTAACCGCAGATAATCGTAGATCTCGGTGATGGTCCCAACNGTCGAGCGCGGATTGTGACTGGTGGACTTCTGCTCAATGGAGATCGCGGGCGANAGGCCCTCGATGTGGTCGATGTCCGGCTTCTCCATCAGCGAGAGGAACTGACGTGCATATGCGGAGAGGGACTCGACATAGCGCCGNTGCCCTTCGGCATACAGTGTGTCGAACGCGAGCGAAGACTTCCCCGAGCCCGACAGCCCTGTGACCACGACAAGCTTGTCCCTCGGGATGTCGAGGTCAAGGTTCTTAAGGTTGTGCGTACGTGCGCCGCGAATGACGATTTGTTCCACTACGTCTCGCCAGCCTGGTCATAAGGTGGGCGGCAATACTGCCACACTCGCCTCTACCCCGGGGATACACCCTGCGCTTTCAGCCTGCCCGCGAAGACACACTCTGCAGAATCTGGGGACGCTGAAGGTGGGCGGAGCACTGCGCCTGCAATTCCGTCTAGTCGAGGGACAACTCTCCGATGTATCGAGCAGATAACCTCAGGCTTTGGCGGTCAAGGCCGTTTCCCGAGCGATGATGACTATCGCTGTCCTCTCCGTGGGGAACTGTTGCTCGTAGTATCCGCGCACGCCTGGGGCGTTTGGCATCGAAAGGATCTCGGGGACGTGAGACTCGAGCTTGGCTCTAGCTGAGATTGGTAATCCAGCGTGCGCTCTCGATCTTATACGCCTGATATGATGCGCGCCGTACTGGCGGGCCGCCCGGTGCGAAAATGCACCTCGGTGCGCCGACCTACGACCAAGAGATTTTTGAGCTGAACGGATGTCTGCGCTGCTAAACCTGCCACGCCTCCGGTCCGATTGCGTCGCCGCGTTTCCCAACACGAATCTGCCCTGGGGGCGAGTAGCCAATGACGCCTCTTGAGGTTCGCGCAACGGTTTCCGTTGCTTTTCTCTACATGGTGCGGATGTTTGGCCTGTTCATGGTCATACCGGTCTTACCGCTGGCGGCGGGCGCCTACGCAGGTGCGACCGTCGCCTTGACCGGGCTTGCGCTCGGGATTTATGGGCTCAGCCAGGCGGTTCTGCAGATCCCGTTCGGACTATGGTCCGACCGCATAGGGCGCAAGCCGGTACTGTATGTCGGATTGGTGCTGTTCATCGCGGGAAGCGGGTTGGCTGCTGCCGCCGACTCGATCGGAATGTTGATCGCTGCCCGCTTCCTTCAGGGTTGCGGCGCCATTGCAGGAACTTTGTTGGCGTTGATGTCCGATCTTACCCGGGTGAACGTGCGCACCGGCGCGATGGCAATTGTGGGCCTTAGCATTGGGGCGTCTTTTGGTCTCTCGCTTATCGCGGGGCCCTGGCTCAATACGCTGATAGGGCTGCCTGGCATCTTCCTGCTGAACGCAGCTTTGGGTGTGGTTGGGATAGTGGTTGTGGCTTTGTTCGTACCTACACCTTCGCGGCGCAGATTAAATCTCGACAACGCTGTAATACCTTCCGACATCCTGAGACTGTTGGGCCGCCGTGACGTTCTAACGCTGTGTGCTGCAATTCTGCTCGCGCATCACCTGCTTATGGCTGGCTTCCTCGCATTCCCACAGTTGCTGGTCCGGGTCGGTTATGAAGTGGACATGCATCACTGGATATACCTCGGCCTGCTCGGTGGCACGTTTGTGCTGATGGGGCCGGTCATGCGTCTGGGAGGAAATCCGCGCTACACCAAGGCCGTGCTGATTGCTGTGTTGTTGCTTGCGGCTGCTTCGCTTGGTGCTCTGCCTTCCGCGGTTCTCGCGGCGGCCGTGTTGATAGCGATGGCGGGGTTCTTTATGGCCTTCAATCTGCTTGAGGTGGTGCTGCCTGCTCAACTGACACGAGTTACTCCGGCAGGGCGCCGTGGAACCGCAGCGGGGCTCTTCTCTGCTGCGCAGTTTTCCGGTGTTTTTACCGGCGGGGCTCTAGGTGGTTTGATTCTCAGCGTTTGGGGAGATGCAGTNCTTCTTTACGTCAATGCTGCCTGCGCCGCNGCGCTGATACTGCTTGTTGCAAGGTGCCTTACTGTTCGTGACGTCACTGGCAGAGTACTTGAGATACCTGACGCCGGGACGANCCGTGCNGAGGCTATGGTGAACGGGTTATTATCCGTTGATGGTGTCGATGAGGTGGTAGTCGTCGAGTCCGAAGGAGTAGCNTACTTGAAAATCGANAACACGGTGTTTGTCGAAGAGAAGCTGGAGCGCCATTTGGCGCAATCGGGGACGGCCGGTNTTGGGCGGTCCGAGAGTAGTCCGTAGCGCAAGTCTTTGAAGGCGCCCGTATGGCAGACATGAGGCGTGCCGTCTGCGGGATAGGAAACAGGAGCCAAATAATGCCGAGTCGTGGAGTTAACAAGGTCATTCTGGTGGGCAACCTGGGCGCGGACCCGGAGACCCGCTATATGCCGAATGGCAATGCAGTGACGAACGTCAGGATGGCAACTAGCCAGACTTGGCGTGACAGGGAGTCCGGGCAGCAGAATGAACGCACGGAGTGGCACCGTGTGGTGTTCTTTAATCGGCTGGCCGAGATTGCAGGGGAATACCTCAGGAAAGGATCGAAGATTTACGTAGAGGGCTCTTTGCGCACCAGACAGTGGGAGCGCGAGGGGCAAAAGCAATACTCCACTGAGGTGGTGGGAGATGAGATGCAGATGCTCGACAGCCGAGGAGGTGGCGGTGACTTTGGCGGCGGTGGCATGTCGGGCGGTCAGTCTGGAGGNGGCCGGCNGGGCGGTGGCAGCGGCTATGAAGACCGCGAGGGGTTCTCGCCGCCGCCGTCCGATGATGATTTCGACGACGATATTCCGTTCTGATTAAGTCTTACGCTGGGTCCAGCCTTAAGAGGTAACGCGGCGGAAAGCCTGTCAGCATTCGAAACACGAACGGTAATGCATGCTCGCTGTTTACCTTGTCGTGTTCCGTGCCTGAAATGGGCGCCGCAGTGTATTGTGTCGTCTCACCCTGGAACGTAATGCCTACGTTGGGGTTCTCAAGCGCGCGGTTGTACCACTGNCTCGGCCAGTGATTAGCAGCAACGTACAAGATTCCTCCGCTCTCGATGCGGGCAAGAACCCGGTCGTGTGAGCCGCTTTTATCGTTTGTTGTGATTACAAGGGTTTTCTCGCCAGTGGGCTGGTAGTAACCGAGGAGCGATTCGAACAGTACGACGATGCCAACGTAGACCCCCAGTAGGATTGCGATGATCTTGAGTGCCTTGTTCGTGTTGGTGAGCTCCAGTGGNGATGCTGTGATACTACTCCGNTAAATCGCTGAACAAAACAGCTACGNTCAAGTGTGTCTCGGGTGTATGTTGATAGTTGACTGCACCTGGTTGAGAAGCCCTATGGCACAGATTNCATTGTTCCCGCTTCCTCTNGTGTTGTTTCCTAGCGGTAAGCTGCCGCTCAAAATCTTCGAACCGCGCTATGTCGATATGGTTGGCCGTTGCATGCGCGAGGAAACTGGCTTTGGGATCGTCATGATCCGCAGAGGGCAGCANGTCCTGCAGGCATCACTTCCCTCGATCTGTAGTGTTGGCACCTATGTGCGGATNGTCGATTTTGACCGTCGCGATGACGGTCTGCTCAGCGTTGTCGTAGAGGGGGACGTTAAGGTTCGCATTCGTGGCAACTCAAGTCNGGACGATGGACTTATGCTTGGCGATGCCGAATTTTTGCCCCTGGACCATGACGTTGCAGTTCCTGCCGCGCTCGAGCACCTGGTGAGTTTGCTGGAGCGATTTGCGCAACACGACATGGTGCAGCAGCTCGCGCTCGAGATTGATTTCGAATCGGCTGTTCAGGTCGGGGCGCGTCTGACGGAACTGCTTCCCTGCCGCGACCCGGTTAAGCAGTTCCTGTTGGAACTGAGCGACCCGATTGAGCGCCTTGAGCAGATTGATCAGATTGTGCGCCAGATGCAGGAGGCTTAATNACTGGACTCACTTTGGCCTGGTCGACCCGCTATGTATGAGGTAGTCCGGNTTGCGCCGAGTCAGCGGGTTTTTGCTGCATACCCGAGCGTAGGTGGCATCCACGAAGCGCCAGGGCANATCTTCGTCTCTGCCGGAGGTTATGCCGAGCCGGCTGCACTGTATCCATCTTGTGGGTTCGTAGCCGACATCGTCGAAGTAGAATCTGGCGGGATCGAACTGGTGTTGATCCCACTCGGCGACACGTAATCCGAGGGCTCGACATAACAACGTCTGACCGGCACACACCCNAGCAAGNGGCCTGGGTGCGCTGGCAGGTCCGGCCGNGACGGATGTCGGTGGGCGGTNGATCGGGTTGTTGAGCAACATGACCTGCTGAGTCGAAACGGGAGATTGCCTGTCCGNGAACGGATAGCCTGACTTGATCAGTACCGCGTTTCCTTGTCCTCTCGCGCTCACGTTCAGAGAGTCGCCCCCCCGTGCGTAGTACATATAGATCGTTCCGGGTGCCATAAAGAGTGCCGCGCGCTTTGCCGTATATCCAAGGGATGCGTGGCTAGCTTTATCGTAAATCGCNTATGCCTCGGTTTCGATGATTCGCGCGGAGAGCCACACGGCGCGGCCCTTGTGCACTACCAAATGACGGATCACTTTTCCCAGCAGGGCTACGGCCAGATCCGTAGAGAATTGATCGAAGAACGTATCGGGAAGTTGCACAAGCGGGCCTCGGGGATCGTGTTACCTATTCTTGCAGGTCGACACCGATTCGCTAAAGTTGCGGTCGTCGTGATTGGGATCTTCGCATCCGACGGTGACGTGGCAAGGAACCTTCAGCACAGTCTCCTTGCCATGGATAGTGCCTTGGCGAGCAA
>PAWP01000079.1 GCA_002714125.1 Gammaproteobacteria bacterium | reverse complement strand
GGCCGTCGATACGGACCACGAGCTGTTTTCGAGTGAAGGCTCCATCGTCGCGGACGATAATGATGACTTCCCTCTGCCGATGTTCATTGGAATGGACCCTCTAAACACGACAGACAGCGTAGCGAGGTGAGCCCGGTTGGGTCACCACGCAATCTGGCCTATTAGGAGGCTACTATTCGCTCCCGGGTAAAGGTGATCCTTGACGGGCTGACAATAAGCGAAGAGTTCGACTGGGTTGATCTCATTTCCATCGAACTCAAAATCCAAAGGCTTACCACCCTTTTTAAAATTTCCGTTCGAAGACCGGCACAAGCTGACCCGCTGATCGGCTATTGCAACTGCAGACGAAGAATCGAGGGGTTGTGGTAAGCGAGGAGCAGTGCCGTGAAGAGCTGATGGAATGCGTAGCCTATTCCACGCAGATCTGGAATGACCAGGGCAACCAGCAACCGGCGAACGACTTCATTTTTTTGTTAAAGGTTACTCTAAGTTACCGATCCGCCTGCTCCCCAGGTAGATTCAAGGTGCGGAGCAGCACGATCATGCTCACAAACGTCTGCAGTGTTACAACAAAAATGCACCGCCGGGGAAATAGATCAACTGATCGCGGTTACTGAAGATTCCGAAGAGACCGGCCATCCGTGGCACCCGCACCACTCGACAAGGTTGCCCACCGCCGGCGCAAGAAACTGAGTGATAGTGTTTACAAGTGAAAAAAAACGCCGCCGAGCAGTGCCACCTCCGCCTGATTCACTATTACCACATCCATAATAAGGGCTCGCATCACGTGACGATGATCCTGAATCCGATCGAGTTCATCAGCAGAATCGAAAACACGACCAGCAGCGGTCCGCGCAGCGTTTGCTTGCTTGCAGTGACGTCAGGCATGGGTGAGCTGCGCAGGTCTGCGCGCGAGAAGACGCGCCGCAAGCACACCGGCGCCCAAACCAAAGAGGTGACCCTCCCAAGACACAAAACTATCACCGGGTAACACGCCGAATATCAGCCCACCGTAGTAGAAGATCGCAAGCGAAGCGACCGCAAGCGAGGAAATCCTGCGCTCGTAGATTCCTACGGCGACCAGAAAGCCAAAATAACCAAAAACCAGTCCACTAGCGCCAATATGATAAGCCTCTCTACCAAACACCCAGACTCCGAGCCCTCCCGCAATCATCACAGTGGCGCTGGTTTTCAGGAACACGCCCGGCCCGCGCATGGCAACAAACAGACCCAGTAACAGTAATGGCGTGGTATTCATGAGGAGGTGCTGAAAATTGCCGTGCAGAAACGGCCAGAACAGGATGCCGGGCAATGTCTCCGGATCCCGCGGGAAAATTCCGAAAACATTGAACGCATGGCCCAGACCCGTGTTAATCGCCTCGATCAGCCAAAGNATGGANACGAAAATAACAATNATACGGGCCCCGTCGAGCCAACCATAGGCGTTGATGCGCCTCTCGCTCACGNAGNTTTGCCAATCGCCGCGGCTAGTGCGGACNNGTCGGGNGTGTCGCCATGGCTGACCATGAGGAATAAACCCTGCCCCTCTACAGCGAGTTCACCTGCGGGATTCGTGACGATTTGACCCTGGGCGTCAACATAGCCCATCGGTGTCCCAAACCCTGCCTGAATGACGCGCGCGGCCAGGTCCTTCCAGGACTGACGAGGGATGGGCACCTCAAAGCGCTCGGGTCGCACCCCTTCATGATGGAAGAGGTTCTCCAGTATGACTTCGGTGCCTGGNGCGGCCATCGCCCGAACCATNAGNTCAGGATACGCCCNGACCGGGCGGATCACTGCGTCGGCTCCATGTTGCTTAAGGCGTCCGCGGTTTTCGTCCTGCACACACTCTACGATCACATAGCCTTTGAGTGCGTGTTGTTTGAGNTGGTCAAGAATATCAAGCGCAATGCTNTCGGAACGGAAGTCTCGCGTATCCAACGCCATCACAACGATAAAAGACGCCTTTGCAACGTCAACGACCTCAAGGCTCTCGCGCCCTTCCGGCGAACCGGCACGTAAGACAACCCCTTCCGATGCAATCGACGGCGGAAGGCCCTCAGGGAAATTGGGCGAGAACACCTGGATGGGATAGTCAGTAAGACTTGGCGTCGCTCTGATCTGTTCAACAAGTATCGTCAAATAGCGCTCGCCATCACGTTCGGGCGCATTGAGTATCACAATGTGGTCTTGCATGTTCCATCTCCACAGGCCTTTGCGCATCCGCTCACGCCGGTCCATACGGGAATCAATCCACTCACCGACAATCTGCGCGAGCACAAAGATCCCGAAAATGTACATGATCACAATAGTTGCGATCTGACCGGAAGGGGTCGACGCGCTTGCGTTACCGTAGCCGACCGTGCTGATNGTAGTCATCGTGAGCCAAAAGGCATCCCAGACCACCATGTCCTCGAAGACCATCATCGCAAACGTATGTGCGATGACCGCAGCCACAAGGAAAATGAACAGATCGATGATTCTCTGACGCCGATCGTTCGCGGTCAGTAGGCTGAAGTAGGCGTGGCGCTTCTTCTGCCAGAACAGCGAGGTGAACTTGAACAACGTGCCCCGCTCCAAAGTATCAGCTTTGAGTATACCAACGGGTCAGGACCCGGGCGGTGTCTCCTGCAGCTGGGAGATTAGCCGTTCAGCAGCGAGCTGACGAATCTTGAGGCGGTCTTGAGGATCGACATCAAACACCTCACCTAGCATCTGAAAATCATCGTCGCTCAGCGAGATCGATAGGCGCAGGCGCTGTGGCTTGCGGCTGACCGGCAGCCCCAGGATTTCCCGAATCCGGTCNGGTGGATTGATGCCGCGTTCAAGCGCCTCAATCCNAATCCGGCGATTGAATTCATCTCCAACGTCAAACGCTATCTGCACAGCCTTGATAGCCTGGCGTTCGTCNGTCCACTTGTCCAAGACTTTCCTGGCCATCAGCTGNCCTGATTCGCCCCTGGCCAAAGCTCCTTTNCATCTTCCAACGGACGGTAGATGGAAAGCGCGACGTCGGTCTCGCCGTCTTCCCATACTTCGATATCNATACCGAATCGTTCGTCATCGGACACGAGCCCGTAGTACTCGAACGGCTCGCTGTCATCCTCATAGCGTGAGGGCTTCGTACCGCGATAGTCAGAACCCTCGTGGTAAAAGCCGGTCGTGCCCTTTGCCTGCTGTGCATACTCGAGGCCTAACCAGCCTTCAAAACCCTCTTCAGACCGAGGCGTGAGGCTGACCGGGTCGTCGCTGTCGAAGATCCCGACAAAAGCCTCGATGTCAAAGATCGACTCAACGTCATCGCGATCTATAGTCATCGAGATACAGAGCCGCTCACGGCCGTCTTCCTTCTCAACCATGATATCAATACGATCATCACTGTCCGATTCCAGTGAAAAGCTTGTGTCGAACGCTCGCTCGAACTGATATGTATTGACGCTCACCAACCGGAACAGTTTGTCCCGAATCTGCAACGGCAGCGCAAAGCTGTCGCTCATCCGGATCATGTCACCTATGGCGAGTTCGCGCGGATGCTCAAGGCGGCGTTCGGACCCGGCCTTCTTACCGGATCCGAACAGACCTTTAACAAGGGACTTCACTGCTTCTTGGCCTTCAGGCGCTCAAGCACAGAGCTGGCGTTGTTCGACTCCTCTCCAATACCGGCATCGCGCATCTTGTCGGTGAGGCTCTTGTCAGACGCCTCATCTGCCAGTTGCTCGGCCGCTTCCATNCGGTCGAACTGATCCTGCTGACGCTGTTTTATACGCTCGAGGGAGTCCTTGGCTGACAGGATCTTTGAGTTCGAAGATGCAAAGTTGTCCGTAATGGCAGCACTGGCTTTCTGCACACTTTCGGTGGTTTTCACCATCGTGAGCTGCCTTTCATACTCCTTGATTTGGCGTTCGGTTTTCTTCACCAGATCCTTCAAGCGCGTCACGTGGGCAGAAAACTGATTCTGCACCTCTTGCTGCTCGGCAAGCTCCGCTTCGAGCGAGGCAATCTTCTCGGCAATCTCGAGCGCAAGCTCTTCGTTACCTTTATCGAGGGCCTGGGTTGCAAATCCTTCATGCTCGGCAATGTCCTTCTTGATGGACTCAACCTTCCGCGAAGCCTGCATCTGCTTCGCCATGACATCGGTCAGGTCCTGTTTGGCTTTATGCATATGGGCCTGCGCATCTTTGATCTCCTGTTCGAAGATCCGTGTGCCATTGGCGTCGACGACAAGCTCGCCTATTTCNCGTGCACCACCGCGGAATGCGGTTGCAATCTTTTTGAGAATGCTCATGGATATAACTCCTTGGCTCTGGCTCGTTACTTCAAAAATTCTTCAAGGGCGGAAATAGCCTCCACCGCGTTTTCACTCAATGTGATTATTTCGTGACAAATGTCCTCGATGCTCGAATCCACAGCCAGCGCGCCGAAAATCACATAGCGGTCACCTATCTTGGCAAACGACGAGAGCGGGATGGGGATGTTTAGTTCAAGCATCTCCTCCAACATTTCTGCNCGTGAATCCANCTGGATCTCCTCTTCGGTGAACANATAGGTAATGCAGAGGATCTGCGTGTCGGTCACCGACAAATAAACAGGAATCTCCTCGAATCCTTCAACTGTCAACTGAAGGACCTCGATCTCACCGGGGATGGGCTGGCACTCCAATTGATAGCCTTCGAAGGCTTTGAGATCGGCAATACGTAGCGCGAGGTCTTGGGTGTTCATTATTGTCAGCTGGCTCCTTGAGTTCGACATAATATGTCACGCTTAAGNNGNCAGTTTAGGGCTTCGACATAATATGTCAANCCCTCACNTGCCTAAAATTTCGCTAGTCCTGATAGATGCCCATGTCCCGNCGCCAGGCNTCCTGGTGGTACTGATAGACGGTATGTGAGCCAAGAGTGTTGACNTCAACGTCCACNGNAAANAAGTCCCGCGGAAACTCGAACGCGGCGAGCATCAGGTCACGGGTTAACCACGGGTGCGGCACCGGCAATTCCGTCAGTGCCGCGAGTTGCTGCCGGGGCGCACGGGCCTGCCGGGTCGCAATGCTCCAGCCCCACTCGCCAAAGCTAGGGACGTTCTGCCGATACTGCTGCACCTGATCGAACCCAGCAGCACGCAAGGTCTCGCCAATAGAGATGAAAGCATTGCGCGCATGATAAGGGGACGTGGACTGTGTCACGAGCACCCCCTCTGAACCCAGCAGGTGATAAAGCCTTGCGTAGAACTGATCGCTATAGAGCCGGTTTAAGTCCGGGTGGCTGGGATCCGGCAGATCCAGGATGATGACGTCGTAAGGGGCTGGCGCAGCCAGCCGGTCCACTTCCACAAAGGCATCACCCGCTGTAACGGTCACCCTCGGATCAAGAAACGATGCGCCGTTGAGTGCGACAAGCGCGCGCTGATAGCCAGGCGTGTCTGCGCCCGCCTCGCGCGGTTCACCGGAGAAAAAGCTCACCAACTGATCATCCAGGTCAATGAGGTCAACATGCGTAGGTTCCCAGGCCANGACGTCGCGCAACGCCAGACCGTCACCTCCACCAATGATCAAAACACGGTCGCGTCGAGGGGCAATAGCCATCGCTGGGTACACCAGCATGCCGTGGTAGATGTGTTCATCCTCGCTCGAAAACTGCATCCGTCCATTCAGATAAAACCCATAGACATAGCTGCTTGTGTTTGGGACGTGCCTGCGGGTAACNGTCAAATGCTGATAGTGGGAGGACTGATCGAATACAACTTCATCGGCGTAGAGCAAACTACTCATGCGCCGGGTCCANTCACCACCATAAGCNAAAAGAACCAGCGCCANCGCTACAACCAGCAGGTGCCCCACAAAAAGCGCCNCTGGATGGCCAATNTCGTATCGATATCGATAAAGGAAGACCAGCCCTGCAGCAACGTTGGCAAGGCCGGTCAATACGCCCGCCCGGGTGACGTCAATCGAGAGCATGAATAACACCCAGATGGCCGCCCCCGCTCCCGCGCCGATGTAGTCCGCACCGTAGATGGTGCCCACGTTGTGCTCAAGGTGCCGCCCGTANATNGCTTCNCGTACACGCGCAATCAGNGGGATCTCCATACCGATCAGGAANCCGATGACTGTGCCAAATACGAAGGGCGAGTAATGTGCAGCCGAGCTCAGCAAATCGAAAAGCCCCCCCTGGGGCAGCAAGTCCGGGGGCAGAAGATAGGTCTCGGCGATCACTGCCGGTAGCAGCGCTGTAAACGAAACCAGCGCTGCTATCACAATCACGCAGGAGACCCCCAACAGCGCGATGCACACTTCAAGCCAGGCAAAAGCCGTAAATGGTTGCCGACACAGCTTGGCCGCAAACGCGCCGAGCCCCATGCTCACAATCATGAGGCCAATCATCGTGTAGATAGTGGACTCAATCGCCCCTAGAACGCGCCCAGCGTAGTGAGAGAGTAGGTATTCGTAAATAAGGGCACAGCCCGCCAGCACGCCCATAATAGCGATGAGGAAGCTGTCGTGGACCAACAGCGATGCGCGCTGCGAGCCGTTGGCGGTGACTTCGCTCAGTGGATCTGGCCTGTGCGACGTGTCAGCCGGTAAAGAGCGCGGCGAAGAAGAGCCCCACCGCGATATAAATCGACGCCTCGATCGCGGCAACACCCACGTTGCCCTGCTTGTCGACCTCTTCGACAACATGCACGCCCATCAGGATCGCGGAGCGCGCAACAATGGCGAGCAGCGATACGAAAATGGCAAACAACACGGTGACCACCGCCCAGCTACCCAGCGCCAGCAGCAGGTTATCCATGTCATAGGTAACCACTCCGGAAGCCGCGGTGATCGCTAGCGCCACGCCAAGGAGATGCCCGAGAAAGCGAATCGCAAGGGCCACATTCCGGCTCTTGAACGCGTCCTGCAAGCTACCCCCGTCGTGCCGGCGCGCATAGACCATGAACCGGTACTGGGTCACGAGAGCCAGCATAAATTGGGTGAGGACAAACGCTGCCAACACGACAAGCAAACCGCCAAAAGTGTCACTTTCAACCCACAACATTACTGCCCTCAGTACAAGCCCGGTGGCAATTGTGTTGCCTACGTCAACCACCGCAGCAGCAAGGTTGCCACTCTTGATCTCAGTCTGGATCTCAATCCCGCGCAGGATGAGCTTGTCCTGGGCAAGGCGCCCCACCTTGATCAGAAGCAGTCCGACCACACCGTAGACGACAACCGCAAACACCTCGGAGACAAACGTGGCGCCTGGCTCGCCAGAAACCGCGCCAGTAAGCATCAATGCCAGAGATATAGTGCCGCCTGCCATGGCTAACCCAAAAGCGTAGTTATCGCGAGATGCTAGTTCCTCAGCACTATTTACATTTGCCACCAGACCCGTAAGAAACCGCAGACCAGAGATCATTGCCACCGCGATGACGAGGTTGATTCCCAGCACTTGATAAATGTAGAGGTCAACTTCACTCAGTGAGAAATCCATTCGCCCTGCCTCTTATTTGCCACGCGAGAGGCCGCGTGATGTGCGGCTCCCACTGTTACGTGAACCACCCGAATAGCTGCTGCTATAGCGGCTACCGCCACCGCTGGACGCATATTTGCTCTTGAAAATGGACTTGCTCTGAGCAGTACTCTTCGCCGAAAGGCCAGAGGAGCCGCGGCGCTGTTTTGAATAAGGGCTCTGATAGCGTCCGGAGCTTCGGAACTGTTTCTCCGCCCGACGATCGACGTCAGCCATCGCCGAGCGGTGTTTGCGCGAGGTATAACTGTTGCGGCCTACGTCGTGGTAATAGCTGTAGCCGCGCCGCCTGGACCAGTCGTGATAGTAGTAACGGTCACGGCCAAACATACTTGAGAAAAACGCGTACTGCCCGTACCACACCCAGAATGAGCCGCCAGAGCCGTGGGACCAGGAGCCATAGTGCGGATTACCCACATATTGGCTGCCCTGGCCGTAGTTCTGAGAGTTGTTGAGCTTTTGCTCGGACTCCTGGCTCACCGCGTTCACCCGAGCCAACTCACCGCCGGACATATCGGCAATGACGTTTACCGTGTCGGAGAGAGCATCGTTATAGACGCTTGAGTCGGCACCGCTCTGGATCGCCTGCAGTTCGGCTACCTTGTCGGTCCAGTTCTCGAAAGTCTCAGAGCCGTCTTTTACGGCCTGTAACCGGCTCTTCAAGCTCTGAAAGATGGGCGACTCGGTAGTGGCTTCTTTTTTGAGCTGATTGAGCTGTCCGGAGAGTTCCGGACGCCTGGCCCTCAACACATCCGCGTACTGAACAATGATGTTCGCATTGCGCAAAGTCCGATTCTTGATCGACTCCTCTAACTGCCGGAGCTGCTTTTCGGTGGAAAGCAACTCACCCTCGACCTGGGCACTGCCTGAGCTGCCGCAACCCGGCAGCACCAGCATCGACCCAAAAACGACCGACCCAAGAATCATCCGTGCGAACGAGGACATGCGCGTTTCCATCATCCGACCGACATAATATGTCAAGTTATGCCACATTGCCGTCGCTATTTCCACCACTGTCCAGCGGCTGCCAATTAGTTTACCCGCTTCCGAAGCAGATAGGTTCCGTCTTCGAACCCGTCAAACAGGGTTTCGAGGAGTGGATGTTCTATCGGCGCGACACCGACATCGGCTTCAAGATTGCGCTCGGCGACGTAGGTTGTGTGGCTGGCCCCATCAACGAGCACACGATACCAGGGCGCATCCCGAGGTGGTTTCGAAGTGGCAACCTGAGCATACCACCGCTCGGTGCCGCTGAACTCGGCATCCACGTCGTAGATCACACCACGATAATCGAAACGCACGTGGTGAATCAGCTGTCCGGGGGCAAACTTTGCTTCATTCATATGCTCCATTCTTTCACATCCCGAACCCATAAGTGGGCAGCAAGACTGACATCAACACCGAAAACTTCTACCAACACATCGATAGGATCCTATCGATTCTGTAAGCGGAATTCCCGATCATGATTCCGCTATGCGGCAAAGACTTTGCTCGCTTCAACACACCTGACCGATCAACAAGGCATTCCTGCGCCTAACTGAGCCCACGGTCCCGATATACGTCGAACCGGAGGGCGAGGAGCGAGTGACGAGCCTGCACGGGGGTGAGCACGGCGATGCCTTGCCGCGGTCCATGCTTGAAGAATACTCGCTTATCGTCAACCAGGTGTGGAACGCACTCTGGGCACGGTCATCCATCGCGATCTCAAAGGTGGTCAGTCACATGCTCCACACTCAGCCAACCTCGAACAACACCTCATCGTCGTAACCGAAGACGACTGGCGAGGACCCAAAATCCCGGTGAACGAAGCATCCAGCTCTAGCCACCAGCGTGGACCCCAACTCGACCAACGGCAAGGCTCGCCAGTTTGCTCTAGATGCGTAGTGCGAATTCCTGGTTGACTCAAATGAGCAGAACGCCCTGACCCCCTCACAGCACCCCACCAATGGCGAGCCTCGCCAGCAGATCGAATACGGCGTTCGAACAAAGACCCATGAATGCATCCTTACGCCCGCAGATACAACCAGAGCAGGGCGATTGGAAGCGAGCGCGTCAATTAAATCCCGCGCCATGCCGCCTCACCCGAAAGACACAATCAGTTCCGCATGGTCCTGCAAAACTCCTACATAGCCCGTCTACCTGAACCGGTCGTTGCCGAACCAGAAGTGCGTAAAAGACGGACGTGCACAGAAACCTGGTTTGCTGGACTCCGACTCTCGCATCGCGCTAATGACCATATGCAGTTGGCAGGGCCCCGGCAATCCTTGGAGCGCTCAGGCCATCTTACGGCTGGAGTACTGATTGAGGTAATGCCTGGTGGCGGCAATTATTGATGGGTCACTGTGACTGCCTCTCAACGCTGTCTGTACCCGACTCCGCCCACCGGGTTGATCACCAGTCCAACACGTAGCGCACTCGAGCGTGCTAGCTCATCGGTACGTGCCCGCCCAGGCGTTTCCACCAAAGCGTCCTTCGAGCGCGNTTACGAACCGGCCTGCGCGTAGGGGTAGGCCATCACGGAGCATGGCNTGCGCAGCATTGGCAATGCGTCCNCGGAAAGCCGANCTGTCGGCCTCCGGGTAGCTCAGGTTGTCTATACTCTCNTGGAAGGCAAGCCCACAGGACTCACTGAAAATCCACTCAAGTGCCTGCGGCCCGACTTCCACAGCTTCAAACGAATGCTGAGCCTCGGCATCACGATCGCCTTCGTACCAGTAACCATAGTCGGGCAGTGTGCGCCGCATGGCCGAGGCAATGCACCAATGGGCTACTTCGTGCAGTGCGCTTGTAGGGTAGTCTGCGCGATACCATATGGTATTTAGAGCCTCACCGGCCCCAGCGGGGGCATAAAACGGCTCGTCGGCGCCACCGAGGAGACGGGTCTTGTGAGACGTACTGAACGTCGCATAGAACAGATGCTCAATCTCGAGGTTCACGCGGGCTCAATCTCTGAGTCCGGCAGACAAACAACCTGTCTCAACGACTCAAAATAGCACTGTGAAAGGTAGCCCTTGCCGGCCAACAGATGTTCGAGATACCAGCGGGCTGGACGCAAGCCCTCTGCTAACCATTTGTCTGTAGCGATATAGACCCAGGCTCCGATCAGTCCTTCGCCGGTTTTGAGCATGCATACCTCACGAACATACTTCTCCGGATACCCCTCAAACGGGTCCATTTGTTTGATCTGATCTGGAGTAGATAGCTCATAGAGAACGCCCTCAACCAAACCATCCGGCGCACGCACCACATTCGCTGCCGCCATACCCGCGTGAATGCTCGAGCGTTTGTTGAAGTGCAGGTCGAAACCTTCGAGAGAGCCGGCTATAGCGCGCCTAAAACGCATCCCGCGCCCCTCCACACNGGCCGGGTTCATATTGCTGCCGTAGGCGAAATACCAGTGCACGGCTGGACTTGTCATGGCCAGGCTATCCGGTGCCCTTGCGNATCCANAAACAGTATTCTTCTTCTGCCTNCTCNGTATGGACCAGTTCGTGTTTCAAGAATTTACAGAACNTAGGGAAGTCCCAGGTTGTTGAGGGGTCGGTTGCAGTAACNTTGATCACCTCTCCCTNCGCCATCTGCATCATGCGGTTGCGAACGACCATCAGNGGTTCCGGGCAACGCAGCCCCCGGGCATCGACATCAGCGGCTNCTTCAATTCCTTCCATGGCTCCCAAGTTTAGAGTTGAAGCAGTTANACCACCAGCCCCTCATGAANTTNCTCATCGTAATTTTNCGCATCTGAAGTTTGAGNAAAACGAAAGGCNTGCAACATCGNATCTAGACACGCAGCCGTNCANCCGCACCTGATCCNACTAGNCTGCATTGTCTANGGCGAAGACTTGTCGCAGCTTTTCGGCCTGGTTGCCGCCATGTGACAAGCAAGNTCGTCTGGACGACGTGCNNCGGATTCAGCAACNTNCGAGCAATGTGNCCACAACACATGCTNCTCGTCGNANATNAGCCGATAACCCGNGCCCAGCNTCNCCCACTTCGAAAATGAGGGCTCTCGGGTTTNAGAAAAGNAGGANGCCTTCGGAATCGAATCTACCATCCCAAACGAGGCAGTCGACATTTATNCCCCTGACATNAATTTNCCCTGGAAGTGCAGCNTGANTCTGACCCNNGANCTACACGCCNATTAAGGTGACNGTATTGTTCTTGTTNCNNGCAAAGANAAGCAGATTGGCCGCTTTATCGGACTTGAGAGTGGTGCNGACGACTACGTAACCGAGCCGTTTGAGCTTCGCGAGAGTCAAGAACTTGCTGTGGCGTGTACGAGCGCAGGAAAAGCAGAAGCGAAAGGGTTTCAAGCGTGTGTTTCAGGGCTAAATGCTCGATTTGAACAAACGCCAACTGATTACNCCCGACGAAGAGATCGAGCCCCCGTCGGACAGCGAGTTCCAATTGCTTCTGGAACTAATCGACCATGCAGGCAAAGCATTTACCCGAGCTCAGTTTATGAGCCGGATCCACGACAGTGAGCGGTATCCCGATGGCCGCCACATCGACGTGCTCGCGGGCCGGGTCCNGCGCAACTTCAGGCAATACGCGTCTGACATTACTTTNATTAGCACTATTCACGGGACCGGCCACCTGTTCGCTCCGCCTGTTGACTGAACTGGCTCGATAACTGATGACTAAAGCCAGAGCGCTCCCCGCAAATGAGCGATGCTTAGTCTCATATCAGCGACTGAAGACTACGACAGGTTGACGACGTCGAGTCGCTCGGCCCGGCGAGCAAGTCCAGAAAAATCGAACAGATCGCCATCGAGCAGGTGCGAAGGAACCACGTCTGTAGTCGCACGGAAGATGGACTCAAGACGCCCGGGATATNCCTTGTCCCAGCCCTGCAGCATCTCCTTGATCACCTGCCGCTGCAGATTGTCCTGGGAGCCACACAGATTACAGGGAATGATAGGAAAGTCCCGCAGCGCAGCGTACTCTGCGATATCCTTCTCCCGTGCGTAAGCCAGTGGTCGGATCACCACGTTCGCGCCATCATCCGAAAGCAGCTTGGGTGGCATCGTTTTTAGTTTGCCACCATGAAACATGTTCAGGAACAGTGTCTCGATCATATCATCCCGGTGGTGACCCAGCGCAATCTTGTTATAGCCCCGCTCGCGCGCAAACCGATAGAAGATCCCTCGCCGGAAGCGTGAGCACCAACCACAGTAGGTTTTCCCTTCGGGAACCATCTCCTTGACTAGGGAGTATGTGTCTTCCTCGAGAATGTGGAAGTCGATATCCAACGAACTGAGGTAGGCAGGGAGCACTTCCTCGGGGAAATCCGGCTGCTTCTGATCGAGATTGACGGCCGTAATCTCGAACTTGACTGGCGCATGACGCTGTAATCCAAGCAAAATATCGAGCAATGTGTACGAGTCCTTGCCACCCGAAACGCACACCATGACACGATCTCCGCCCTCTATGAGACCAAAGTCAGCAATGGCGCGCCCCATTTCACGGCGCAGGCGCCTGGCCAGTTTGTTTACACGCATAGCGCCGCAGTTTAGCACCCGCGCACTACTGGCGGCTGCCCTTTTGGGTTGCATACCACCAACCTGGTCCGCTGACGACAATCTCGAATCCCACGGGGTAATCCTGCTCTACCATCACATCTCCGACACCACACCCCCATCGACCAGCACAAGTCCCGATGACTTCGCCGCGCAACTTGACTGGCTTGCCGCCAATGACTACACAATATTGCCTGCCTCGAAACTTGTCGCCGGCATCAAGGCAGGAGCGGTCCCGAGGCGCACCGTCGCCATTACATTTGACGACGCTTTTGCCAACCTGCTTACTCACGCCGCGCCTCTACTAGAAGCCCACGACATGCCATATACGCTGTTTGTTGCAACTGAACCTATTGGCAGGCGTGGGTACCTGACATGGGATGACATCAGGGCTTTGATCCAACGCGGCGCCGAGATTGGCAATCACACGGTATCGCACAGCCATCTGCAGAGGCGCTTGGACGGTGAGTCCGAATTAGTCTGGCGAGAGCGAATCGTCGCAGAGATACAAGATGCAGGGACAGTTATCGAAGCAGAGCTTGGTGAGCGCCCCACCCTTTTTGCATATCCCTATGGAGAGTACACCCCCGAGGTGCAGGCAATCGTCGCTGAATTGGAGCTGATCGGTTTTGGCCAGCAAAGCGGCGCAGCCGGGCCCGATGCCGACCTTACTCTGCTGCCGCGTTTCAGTCTCTCGGGCCCCTATGGTAAGGATTTCGCGGCGTTCAAAATCAAGGCAGCAACGCTGCCTTTACCACTCACGCGTGCATCACTGAATCCGGTCGTCGCCTTCGATGCAGAGAATGGGCCNGCACTNCAGCTCANACTAANACNTGGGTTTGATCCAGCGCGGCTAACNTGTTTTGGCCCGGNCGGGGCACTGCGTGTCACCGTGGCCGGNAGNATTGCGACCATNGCGGCGTCCAANGCGCTGCCACCGGGGCGATCAAGGTACAACTGTACCGCGCCCGCCGGCGACGGGCGNTTTTACTGGTANTCACAGCTGTGGATCAAACANGCAGTTGCCGGAGTCTGGGCACGAGAATAGCGTTNNGTCAGGCCAGTTCGCGCAGTACTANGTTCGGCGGNGAGCTGACCACCCGCCGCGTCGCGAACGTGCCCACCGTGCCGATNAGCACGATACCAATGGCCGGGCCCAGNATCCAAAGCGAGGGGTGTGCCGTGTAGTCGATCTGGAAGATCTGGGTCTCCAGTCCAAAGACCGTCAGCTCGGAGCCAAACGTTGCCAGCACACCGGCGAAGAACCCCAAGGCACAAAACTCAAGCGATAGGCTACCCATCACAAGCTTGCGACTTGCACCCAATGTTCGNAGCACGGCNTGCTGCTGGAACCGCTCATCCATACTGGCTTGAATGCTGGCTAGTAGCACCATGCCGCCCGAAATCAGAATAAGCCCAAGGACCAGTTCAATCGCTAGCGTTACCTGTTCGATGATCGTCTGTATCTGTTTGATAACCATGTCGATCTCAATCACNGTCAGGGTGGGGAATCGGTTCAGAAACTGATTGAGAAACAACTTGCGATCAGGCTCAAGATAGAAGCTCGTGATGAAAGTCGATGGGAAATTGTCGAGCGCCTGCGGAGAGAAAATGACATAGAAATTAGGNTGCAGGTTGTCCCAGTGTACGGTGCGGATGTTGGCAACCTCCGCTTCTAATTTGCCCCCTTGAATGGTGAAGGAGAGCTTGTCTCCCACCCGGAGGTCATTGCCGCGCGCCATGTCAGCCTCGATAGATACCAAAGCAGGCCCACGATAGGACCGATCCCACCACTCGCCCTCTACGATGACGTTGTCGTCNGGAACTGCATCAGCCCACGTTAGATTTCTCGACGACGACAGGCGAGGACCGCGTGCCTGCCCCCCATTTCCGCCGCTAGCCCCTGAATAGCCGTCAATNTCGCGGCGGCCAGCNGCCTGAAGTTCCGCGCCGTTGAGCCCCGTAATCCGACCGCGAATCATCGGGTAGAGTGGCTGNGCATCAATGTTCTCTGCCGCGAACATCTCACNGATTGACACAACATCCTCTGGGGCTACGTTGATCACGAAGTGATTGGGGGCGTTTTCCGGCAACTGTGCCCGCCACTCTTCGATGAGTGCCGTCCTAACCAGAATCAAGATAAGCAGCAACATGATGGCTAGGCCAAAAACCAGGATTTGCATAGTGTTCTGCTGGCCNCGNCGCTGCAGCCCGGCCAGAGCCAAGCGCCACACACTGCCTGCTTGCATCCCCAGTACCCGGCCCGATCGAAGNAGNAGATAAGCAACCCCACCCAGNGCACTCAGTGCCACGAAACAACCGCCGAAGATGAGCACCGTCAGCATCAGGTCTTCGCTGTACCACCACATCAAGGCAAACGTACCGCCAATGCCAAAGAGGTAGGTCAGCCCATCANCNACGAGCTCACTATCAAGCTCACGACGGATAACCCGCGAGGGCGCAGTCGCCCTNAGCTTCAAGATTGGCGGCAGCGCAAACGCGATCAGGCATACAAACCCAGTGACNCCGCCAACGATCAGCGGCCGGAACCCAGGCGCTGGCAGCGTGATCGGGATGAACGGCTCCAGAATCTTCACAATCCCTAGNTGGGCCAGCCAGCCGATGCCGCTGCCAACAATTGTCGCAAGTAGCCCAAGGATTAGAAAAACGGTCGTAAANAGCGTGTCGATNCGTGTCGGGGTCGCGCCTAGAGTCTTGAGNATAGCCACATGATCGAAATGGCGGTTCGAGTATCGATAAGCTGACAAGGCTATGGCGATNCCGGCTAGGATTACNCCGAGCAGCCCGCCTAGCAGCAGAAAACGCTCNCCGCGATCCAGTGCGTTACCAATNCCCTGNGCGCCCTGGCGCACATCGCGTAATCGAAAGTCCCGANCCANCTGAGGCCTCACCCACTCTGCAAATTCNTCAACCACCTCAANTTNCCCCGCAAAGAGGTAGCTGTACGTCAGCCGTGACCCGGGTTGCACCACCTCGGTGCTCGGGACATCGGCCAGATTCATCATCACNCGCGGACCNGCGCTTGTGAAACCACCGCCCCGATCTGGCTCTTTGATCAGGACCTTGCCCACAGTGAAGGAGGCAACCCCGACATCCAATGTGTCTCCTACCTTGATGTCGAGCGCCGGCATCAGCCTGCTCTCTAGCCAGACAGTACCGGGCTCCGGACCGGCGGGCACGGGCGCGCCGTTAACAAACGGCTCGTCGGATGCAATCAGCTCGCCACGCAGCGGATAGCCAGGTTCAACGGCCTTGACCGAGGCAAACTGTGCACGCTCGGCGGCAAACACCATTGAAAAGAATTCCAGGGTCTCGGTATTCTGCAGCCCAATCTCGCGCGATTTCGTCAGGATGTTCGGATCGAGTCGNTCGGGACCTCGAATCACGCGGTCGGCAGCAAGAAATGAGGCCGACTCCTGCAGCAAAGCCTGCTGCAGGCGGTCAACAAAAAGNGTGATCGTGGTCACCGTGCCGATCGCAATGATTAGCGACGATAGCAACAACGTTAGTTCACCCGCGCGCCAATCGCGCCACAGCAGGCGCAGTGCAAGTTTCATCAGAGATCTCCCGCCACCCGCTCTACAAGCTGGGCGGCGCTCTTGGCTCCTGGGAGTGCAATCTGNCCTCCCTCGATCTGTATTGAGCGCCCACAACGATCAGCGAGTCGAAGATCATGGGTTACCAGCACCAGTGTTGTACCAAATTCCCGATTGAGGTCGAACAGCAGATCGATCACTCTGCCACCAGTTGCAGTGTCTAGGTTCCCGGTAGGCTCATCGGCAAAGAGGATTTCCGCATTCGAAGCAAATGCTCGAGCGATAGCCACACGCTGTTGTTCGCCGCCCGANAGCTGTTTAGGGTAGTGATGGTATCGATCCCCGAGCCCTACCCTGTCCAGAAGGTCGGCCGCCTTGGCGTGAGCATCTGCGTCACCGTGCAGTTCACTCGGCAGCATGACGTTCTCAATAGCGGANAGGCTCGCCAGCAGTTGAAACGTNTGAAANACAAACCCGACCATGTCACCCCGCACACGGGCACGCTCGTCTTCACCCATCGCGGTTATCTGATTATCNCCCAGCCATATATCTCCAGTGGTAGCCGTGTCCAAACCGGCCAGGAGACTGAGCAGCGTGGTCTTACCNGAACCCGAGGCGCCTACAATGGCCACACTCTCTGACNCCTTGATTTCAAGATCGATCCCTTTCAAGATTGTGAGCTGGCCCTCCCCAGTCTCCACAACTTTNCCNAGTCCTGCTGCCTTGATGACTGTTTTCAATGTCTTCCACCTCGCCTGGACGACTGGAGTCAGTAATTCTATGCGTTATACGCTCAAAACCCTGTTTCTGGTTGTGCGCGCAACGGCTTTTTTGCTATTCGCGTTCGCCTTTTCCACACACGCGCTTGCCACCGAGAATCCGGTCGTCCTCATATTCGGAGACAGTATAAGCGCCGGTTACGGCATGGAACAGGAACAAAGTTGGGTTACGCTTCTNCAGGAACGTATCAATGCCGCTGGCATGCAATTCAACGTGGTCAATGCAAGCGTTAGTGGCGAGACGACCGGCGGNGGTGTNGCGCGCCTGCCGAAGACGCTTGAGCTTCATGATCCGGCGCTGGTTGTACTTGAGCTTGGTGGGAACGACGGACTGCGCGGCTACCCCATTAACAAGATTCGCGACAATCTGCGCCGGATGACCCGGGACGTGATCGATCATGGCGCCGCCGTGATGCTGATAGGCATGGTCTTGCCACCAAACTATGGTCGCCGCTATGTCGCCGGTTTCGAGCAATCATTTCACGAGGTAGCAGATGAACTGCGGGTTCCTTTGCTACCGCATCTGCTTGATGGCGTTACCACCGATCGGGCGTTGTTGCAGCCGGACGGGATACACCCGACGCAGGAGGCACAGACTCTGCTGCTCAAGGACGTATGGCCCATGCTCAAGCCACTATTGGAAGCGCTTTAGCTAAAGCAACTGGAGTTCGCTCCCATCCAGTTCCATTAGCGAGATGTCGTCGTGATGAGGGTCGCAGTCCATGTATCGGCGACTGCGGGTCAGAATCATGTCCCCGATAAAACCCGTCATGGACGCAATGTCGGCGTGAAGGTATTCACTCACCACGTTCTGCCCATGTGCAACTTCAAACTCATAACACGCAAGCACTATTCGTCTTTTTGGTGCTATTGCAGTTCGGTCAGCTCGACGTTTTTATTCTTGAGTTCATCATTCATGTCGCCGATACGTTGGTGGGCCGTGATCTTCGCGCTCAGCAACGTCTCATTCATTGGCTTGGTGAGCAAATCATCGCCGCACACCACGAGGCGCCTGGATAGTGAGGCACTCATCAGAATGCGCGGTCAGAAAAGTAATCGGGACGTGACGGTCATGCGCGCTGGCCTTAATCGACTAGGCGGCCTCGTAGCCGGCCATGCCCCGTAGGGCGACAACCATCAACACAAGGCCCGGTTTGACTGTTCGAAACTAATCTACCCCGCTCGCGCCATTGACCGCTTCGATGACCTCCTGGCCGTTGTCTTCAAGAATATAAAACAGCGGGCACCGGTTGGAGGCTTAACCGTCAAAGACAAGTATTCTTACCGGTTGGCTCTACTGCATTGGATGAATCAGGCAATGTCAAAGTGGCTATCGAAACCGGAGAGCATCAACATACGAGAAACATCGAGCGCGCATCGGAAGAGCTGTATTGTTAGTTTGACTGCAGCCCATTTCAGGTTGATGTGCATGCCAATTCCTGATGAATCTTTAAAATCGGTTGCCCGCATGTCACCTCAAGCGACTCATCGGATCGGCAGGTCACGAGAGGTAGNTTGGAAAGCCTCCGCACAGGAATNGTCTATNCGNCCGGCCACTACGATCGTNATCGCATCACCGGTTATNACNGCTTCGACAGANATANAGANTCCNCAAGCNATTCCNNGCGGCTCGGTGACGCCCTTATCGCCNCTCTTTTNATTATGGCAGCCGGTTCAGCACCTGCAGGCGGAGCCGGCNGAAGGATGTAGAACGGGATCGCGGTCAGGTCACACCGGCTGGAGCCCTCNATTGAGCACNCTCATNCAAGNGCNAACGANCAANCCCNAGNCGGTGCGCTCTAGTTCAAGCAAGGTGGNGACATCGGCGCATCGCNATGGCGTGCCTGCCANTCNGNCTCAGTGTAGGTATGCAGCGCAAGTGCATGAATNTCCTNNAGTTCCGNAGCCAGAAGCTGGTTGACCCGGCGATGCCTGCTGATCAAAGGCACNCCNGAAAAAGCTTCCGCAACAAGCACAACCCGAAAGTGGGATTCCGCTCCGTCGGCCACGTTGTGATTGCCGCTCTCATTCTGAACGTCGAGGTGCTGGAGTTCGAACCCGGCGCTCAGTTTCTCTTCAATTCGAATCTGGATGTTCATCGATACTCCCTTTATTAACATCTACCAGCGACTTAGTGCCGTTGATTACAGTGCCAGCAACGCTGCTTCAGCGCACAAGAGACGGGAAAAATGATGGGCCTGGTAAGTCCTACATCTGCACATTTCCGCACCGTGGTGAACAACTACCGTTTCGCGACCATGCAATCGCTTCGAACAGAGCTTAGTCTGAAGAAGATCAACCTTTGTCGACAAGTGTGAACACGCCATCCCAGTCTGCAGCGGGAGGCAAAGTCTCGTATGCCTCACAGCGCGAAAGATAGGCCTTTGAAGGTCCATCTTCAGGATCGATTGCCAGTCCGGCTTGGAATAGAGTGATAGCCCGGGCAAAGTCGCGTTCCTTGTAGGCCTCCAGTGCTTTGTCGTAAGCCTCAACCAAACCCGCGAGCTCTCCGGTGGTCTGGTTTTTGCGTTCGAGCAACTGATAGACGGTGACCGCTTCCGATTTGCCAACTACCCGGATCGTGTCGAGCTCGCGAACATCCACATTGCCCGAAACCATCCGATAAGTGTTTTCTGAAATCATGATGTCGGAGCCGTAGGCCTTATTAGCCCCTTCGAGGCGCGCAGCTAGGTTCACGGCGTCACCCATCATGGTGTAGTTCGTCCGATGCGCCGAACCCATGTTGCCAACCACCATGCGGCCCGTGTTCACGCCCATCCGCACACGAATCTCCGGCCAGCCATCTTTTACAAAACGCGCACGCAGTGCCACCAGAGCCTTGTTCATGTCGATGGAGGCATGACAGGCCCGCAAAGCGTGGTCCTGTTGTTCGCCGGGGGCGCCCCAGAAGGCAATGATGGCATCGCCTTCGAACTTATCTATCGTGCCATCCCCAGACACAATAATGTTGCACATCGCGGTTAGGTAGTCGTTAAGCACCTGTACCAGTTCCGTTGGCGTCATGGCCTCGGAGAACGAGGAGAAACCTTGAATGTCAGAGAAATAAGCAGTCATCGTACGCTCTTCACCACCAAGCGCCAGCTTCTCTGGGTCCTGTACGAGATCTGCAACCACGCTTGGGGACAGGTATTGACCAAACATGTTTAGGATCTGTTTCTTCTGCGCCATCTCAGCTAGGTAGAAGCGGGTCTCGATCTCTACAACCGACAGAATCGCGGCGAGCAATGTGTAGGTCATTGAGAAAACCGTGCCCGAGCGTGCCTGCATCCAGACTACAAACGTGATGAAGACCGAAATGGTTAAGAGATTTAGGAGGTTGCGTGGCATGGGGCCCGACAACCGTGTGGTCGCGAGCAACGCCATCATCACGATGGCAGCAAGCAGAATCTCCGCCTGCAGCGAAGCAGGCTGAAGGGGCGCGTTGCGGAGGATGGTTGAAATTGTGTTGGCGATGATTTCCACGCCAAACACGTTCCCAACCGGTGTTTCGAACTCATCGTGGGCCACCTCGGCCACTTCGCCAATGAGCACAATTTTGTCCTTCACCAAGTAGGAAAGGTCCTCCAACTCCTCTTCATCATCGAGAAAGAGCACATCAATTGCTGAGATCCCAATGACCTCGTGCAGCTTCTGCGTTACGCCGGCGTTGCTACCCGGCAGCAGCGGGAAGTCAATATAGAGGTCGTCAAACTGATCCAAACGGACAACCCGATCACCAATGGTGACCACCCCCTCGCGATAGGTAGGAGCCGCATCCAGGAACATCGACACTGCCTCGTAGGCAAAGGGCCAGTGCTGGGCATCGCGCACAATCTCAGGGTAGAGCCGAACACGAACAATACTCTGGGAAATCGCACTGTTTGACGAAACGTTGGAGTAACCGTTCCGTGCATGGTCAGCAAACCGTGGGATCGCGGTGTTGATCTGCTTGAAATCACCGTCTTGATCGAATGCGGCCTGAGATACCAGCAGGATGTTGCCCGTTTCCTTGAGCGCCAGTTCCATCGACGGGTCTTCGCCATAGGCACTCTTGAAGTCGAGGATCATGTCGACCCCGATGACTTTCGCACCCATGCGATAGAGGTTGTCGAGAATGCGCGAAAGATCGCGCCGGGTCAGTGGATATTGGTCATATTCAGCATAGAAGTCCTCGTCGGTGTAGACGATGACCACGTCCTCGGTAGGCGCCACCTCTTCGGGTATACCGTAGTAGGTGCGCACCAATTGTCGATAGGAAAGCGTCTCATCCTCAATCAGCGAGAACGCCTCCTGGTATTCCAGAATTATAGCTAGCAGAAACAACGCAACAACGGCAGCAATGTCATGGCGCTTTTCTAGTATTTCCATGCTCGCTCGGTTGGTCCCAGAAAGGAAAAACCCAGGCCATCGGTCTAGGTGATCCAATATCAATATAGCACCCGGCCAGGGCTGACAACATGACCCAGGCCGGTTCTAGATCAGAAGTCCTCTTCCAGAGCCGACTGATAGCGACGCGCCTCCGAGTTTTGCAGGTTGGTCAGCTTCAGGTTCTGGTATGAACCAATCAACAGCGGACGCATGTCGTTGTCCTCAGGGTTGTCCGCGAAGTAGCCGCGGTAGGCATCCATCGCGGCTACAAAGAGTTCGTTTGCTTCAAGAAGATCCGTCTGCATGAACACGTCGTCGCCTCGATCCTGCAGGCCAGACATCACCTTCCGCTCTTCCTTCATGCTGAGCATCGTGAACGTGCTGTCTTTGCGCGGAATGTAGACCGTTCCGTCGTTGTCCAGGACCTCAACGCGGTATGTGTGCTCACCCGGTTTGAAATCGCTCACAGGGAAACGGATCATCTCAGCCGTCGATTGCGCCGACACCTCGAAGGTGTCCTTACCATCGACGATCAGCTTGTAGGAGTATTCGGGACAGGCGTTGCGCCAAACAAGATCGGGGTGTGCGGGCGATACGGTCACGCTTCGGATGGTCCGAACCTTGTTGTTGCAGGCGTTGGCCTCACCCACGCCACGACGCACTGTCGTGTAACGCTGAACCTTTGCGAATTTGTTCATCAATCCGTGCCAGATGCTGTTGGTTTCCGTTTCAGGCTTGGACAGATTGCCGTGGATCAGCATGACCTGGCCGTCGACAATCTCGATTTCGGTGTTGGGCCCCAGTTTCTGGGACTTACCATCGGATTGGTTGATCAGCTTGCCCGAGCCGCCGCGGCCCGTCTTGATCTTATACCCCGCAAACAGATATTTCGTTTTGCGGACTTCACGCCAACGTGTGCCGTTCCGGCTGTATTGAACATCGCCTTCAACCTGAACCAGCTTGGCCACCGGGGCAGCCTGCGCATCTGCCGGGACTGCTACGCCAAGCACAAAGGCCAGCACTGCCAGCCACATCCCTGCCAAAATCGTCTTCATTTCGCATTCTCCTAAACAAGTCGAACGTCAAGAGTCAAATTTCTCAAACCTACGAACGCCGTGACTGATTTTATCGTCTCGCCGGAAGATCTTACGAACTTTGATGCAGAAGACTAGACAGTCCATCCGCTACCGGCAGTTGACCTGAACGGCCCGTTCTGTGCTGCGCTTTCGTATTGCGTCCCGGTCTATTGTGATCACGACCCGACCAGGAAACGTGGTTCCTATCACACATAAAGGCGGATTCGCATCACAATCCTTTCAATCGTTGACGGATAGTTAGGCTAAAGTAAGTCAGGGTCGCCATGGAGTCAGGCTGAAACGGCAGCGCTCTCGTTGTGACCTATTAAGGCACATCGCCGCGGCGGACTCATCCTCGCCCTATGAGGAGTTGAAATCCATCACGAAGTCGAGTCCGACGACGGTGGCCCCAAACCCGGCGGCCAGCTTCGCAATCTTGGCAATGTCGCTACGTCGGAATGAAAAACTGCTGTATTCCTCGTATAGGGCATCATCGCGCTCCACCTCGACTCAGGGTCACCCACCACGGTCCGGACCAGATGGCGAAATCAAATAGTCTGCTCTTCTGCCAGCGAGAAGCTCTCAAGGCGTTCTGCCGGGATCGCAAGTAGGAATACAACTTGGGCGCGGAATTCATCCCGTCGCTTAAGAGATTCTTCATTCACACCTGCGACGGGTAGTCGCGTCGGCATTTCCTTTCCCAGGATCGTGCACGATAACCCTATGGTTATCTAATCAGGCCGCAGGACCTCAGACTTTATTCAAAATCTTAACTATACCCAGTAAATATTTGATTATTAAATAATAGATAAGCCGTCTCGCTCCTCTTCCGCACTGTCAAAGTGCGCAGGTCCGCCTATTGGGGGCGGCGTGACCTTGCCCGAGCACCGTTTTGCGGTATTCTCAGGAGACGCAAGACGTTGTGGTACGCACCCATGCTGACTGTCATCTCTCCCGCCAAGTCACTGGATTTCGAGAGTTCGCCGCGCACGAACCGATTTTCCGACCCCGTCTTCCTCTCGAGTTCAAGGCACCTCATCAGCGAACTGCGCAAACAGTCTCCAGCGCAAATTTCTAGGCTGATGAAGATCAGCCCGAAGCTTGGCGAGCTGAACGCTGACCGGTACCGCTCTTGGAAACTACCCTTCACGCCTGAAAACGCCAAGCAGGCATTATTAGCGTTTCGCGGGGACGTCTACATGGGTCTCGAAGCCGACACCTTCAGTGCCCGTGACTTCACATTTTCTCAAAAACATCTGCGAATCCTCAGCGGGCTGTATGGTGTTCTAAAACCGCTCGACCTTATCCAACCCTACCGTCTCGAAATGGGTACGCGTTTTGCCAACAAGCGCGGCAAAGACCTCTATG
>PAWP01000078.1 GCA_002714125.1 Gammaproteobacteria bacterium | reverse complement strand
CATCTGTCGCTCAGTCCGCGTCGCCAAGCGCCAGCGTGTCGAATCCTCATAATCTTGAGGGTCAAATCATCGCTGACGAATCAAACGGTTAGGTCGGTCCAAGGAATCCTATCGCCATTTGCCTGCCCAGAAACCCCCATTTAGCCAGTGAGAAGTCTGATTTCGGGCAGCCCCAACGGACACTGGATTGGGCTAGGGCGCCATACTCCGATCCACCTACGACTTTGTGGCCATGGTAGGAGATGCGATCATTAGCTATGCGGAGACGGTACGGTTGGACTTTCCCGCATGCAGTCGATATCGACATCATTTTCGGAACTAGCCACATGTTTACGTTCCAGTCCTATGGCGCTCAAGGTTACGGGCGATAGGTATTGCCCGTGGCAGCAGATTTCCTCTGTAACAGCGGGACCGACGCCGCCATGTTGTTCTGAAAACGAGACCTTGCGTCATACTATTAACAAGCTGATTGGCAGATGAATGAATCACAGACGCGTATCGGCAAGTCAGCATCGAATAATGACAGTCTTCGAATCACACCATGTTCGCAAGAACACTAGGTACTTTGATGGTGGTCCCGATCATGCAGGGGTGGCGTGGGAGGCCTGCAGGTCGAACAAGCCTGCCGCCATCGGCCTCCTAGCAAAGACCGCCAGCAGCTTCTGAATAACCTCCGACGAATTGTGAGTTCGGGCTTGCGTCGGGTCAGCCCGCCAGAATCGCTGCCTTCTGCTCATCATTAAACCGGTTCAGCGTCGCCATGTGTGCCATGCGTAGATGATCGCGTCCGTCAGCAGTCATCTTATCGAACCAGTCATCTTCACCCAGGGCTTCACCCAGTCGTGGCGGGTTGCGGTGCAGCATCTGCACGTCAACCTTCTTTGGCTCTAACGAGCGTAATATGCCGCGATTGAAGTGTGAGTGGATAGTGACTCGATCGCCGGCTTCCTCCCGGTCCCCCTGCCAATGCCAGACACCGTGCTGGAAGTACACTACCGAGCCTTTCGGCATTTCTATGGGAATGCCTTCCATCTTCTCACCAGGCCGCGGCTGACGCCGCTTCAAATGGCTTCCAGGGACCAGCCAAGTAGGCCCGGAGGCTACCGTCCAGTCTTCCAACGCCCAAACCCCTACGCCGGTCAGCGAAAACTCCGGGAAAGGTTCGGGCACCTGAGAGTAATCCGCATGCATCGGGATAAAGCCTTTGCCGGGGCCACGTTTGATGGATGAGATCGACGCGACAACAGCACCACGCCCCAACGAAGCGTCGATCAAGGTCATTAGCTGCGGGTTCATCACAAGCTGCTCAAACTCAATACCGTGATAGAGCATCCACTGCATGGAGACACTCTGGTGCGGCAGCAGCGCGCGCAGTGTCGCCTCACGCAGCTCGTCCGCAAACTCAGGCGTGATGGCGTTCTCGATGACCGTGTAGCCATTCTCTTCCATCTCGCGGATGTGCCGGTAGAGGCCTTGCGCGGCAGCACGGTGTTCAAGGTCGGGGTTCTCAACGGTACGCCGACCCATGTGGTCATGCAGATGCAGAAGCAGGTTGGTCACGCCTGGGTCGTTTGAATCCCGGACAGAACGCAACGCCTCAACACCAAACCATTGGTGAACCCCGGCAACCGCTGCATCAAGCCTGCCAGGTGCCAGCATGCCGACGGCTTGAGCAAACATCAGCGCGGCCTGGTATTCGCCTTCGCTGGTCTGATCGGCATCCAGTTGAAAACCCCGGGTTGCCTCCGCCTTTTCGCCATCGAAGGTCAGCGTCCATTCAGCCGAGTCGCCCAATTCCAAATGCGGTGGCGGATTGTTCCAGCGCTCACTAAGCGTGAAGGCCCGCACACCTTTCTGTGGGCCCGCCTTGGTAATGTAGCTAGCGGCCTCGGCGATCCAGTCGTCGCTGGCGAATTCGAGCTGGTGCGGGAGAGTGTACATGGTGGCGCCCGTGTAGTGGTTTGTGTCAAGTCCTGATACTAACAGCGTATTCCACGGGCTCAATCGCCCGCGAAGCGGGAAGACCCAACCCTGCGAAGTTCGTGAACGAGCTGAAATCTATGAAAGAGTTGAGGAAGCAGGCACTTCGCAACCGCAAGGCCCACCATTGCCCAGACACAATTGCGGATGGGGACTATCCAATCCAAGGAGAGGTCAGTGCGCTGACGGATAGGCTGCCTGATCTGGAACGCCAGGGCTCGATGACATAATTGCTATCAAGCTTTGTGACGACACTTTGCCATCGCCTGCGGACTCGGCACGCGACAGTCACTCGCCCTTCGCAATCATGGGAGCCTGTGTAAGAATCCGATCCCTGCTCGGATGCTTCTTTGGTCGGCATAGCTCCTGGACTGGGAGAATCGCTACCTTGGGATTCCGATCACTTCATCCCTTCAAGCTGACGCTCCCGCGCACGGATGAAGGCTGGGCGCTCCATCATGGCGGCGAGATAACGCTTACAGTTCGGTTTATAACGCTCATCCAGCCCGAGGCTGGTGCCGAGGAACAGTGCGTATGCAACCGCGATGTCAGCAATGGTGAACTTGTCGGCCACCAAAAAATCTTTACCTTCTATCGCCGCTTCAACCGAGCGCAGGCGGGATAAGTACCACTGGGAGTAGTCCGCAACAACCTGCGGCTGGCGGCGCTCTTCTGGCTCAAGCCGGGTATAGCGCAGCACCAAGGTCTGCGGGAACGTCAGCGTAGCATCACTTCGGTAGAGCCAGTTTACGTATTCGCCATAGCCCTGCTCATCCACGCGAATACCGATGTCGGTCGGGCCGTACTTCTCCACCAGATAGTGACAAATTCCCGACGACTCCGTCATGGTGAGGTCACCGTCAAGGAAGGTAGGCACAGTACCGAGCGGATTGATGTCCAGATACCCGGGGTAGCCAAACCGGGGCGGGAACTCCATGTTGATCAACTCATAGTCGAGCCTCATTTCTTCCAGCGCCCAGAGCGGGCGTAGGGAACGGGCGTCGCTGCAGTGATATAGCTTCATGCTTATGTCCTTCGGTTGACCCCGCCTTGCGAGAGGTCGATCTGTGTCAGTCGAGCAGCAGCGGTGCCAGGCGTTGGCGATGATAACGTTCGTCGCCAAACTGATATTGGCACCAGAGAGCGCGGCGTAAAAAGAGCTGCGCATCGCACTCGTAGGTGAAGCCAAAACCGCCGTGGAATTGCACCGCGCGGTCACCAGCAAAAGCAAATGCCCGGCTGCCGTGGGCTTTGGCCATGCGCAGCGCTATCTCGATGGACCTGGCATCGTCGCCGTCGATCACTGTTGCAGCGTGATACAGGTGGGAACGAGCCGCTTCCATCCCAAGTAAGATGTCCACGGTCGGGTGTTTAAGCGCCTGGTAGCTGCCAATCAGTTTGTCGAACTGTTTGCGTGTATTGAGGTATTCAACCACCACCTTCAAACAGCCCGCTGCACCGCCGGCAATCTCCGCCGCGAGCAACAGCAGCGCCGCATTCTGCACCTCCTCGAGACAGGCAGACTCGAGCACGTTGTCTGGTGACACCTGAATGCCATCCAGTGTCACCGTGTAACTGCGGCGCGTTTCATCAATCACCACGTCACGCAGTACGTTGGCGGCATCAATGTCGTCCTGTTCGACGAGTAGAAGCTTTACTTCGCCGTTGACACGAACCGAAACAATCATCACATCTGCCGTGGCAGCGTCTAGGACAAACGTTTTGGTACCGGCGAGGATCAAGTTGCCCCCGTCCTCATGCGCCTCAGCAGAAACGTTGGAAAGGTCCCAGTCGCCGTCTTCTTCAATCAACGCAACAGTGCCGACCATTCCCGTTGCAAGCTTCGGCAGCCAGGTTTGCTTCTGTTCCTCACTGCCCCCGTCGGTCAACGCCTGGGCGGCTAGGGTAGTAGCGAAGAAGGGTGAGCCCAGCAGGGCGCGCCCCATCGATTCTACAACCGGCACTACGCTGCCAAGCCCAAGGCCCAGTCCACCATAAGCTTCAGGTACCGCAATACCCAGCCAGCCCAGTTCTGCCATTTCCTGCCACTCAGCGGGGTCGAAGCCTTTTTCCTCCTCAATCCGTTCGCGCACCGCACCAATCGGCGAACGATTGGTGCAGAAGTCCATGGCTGTTTCGAGCAGCATCGACTGCTCATCACTGAATTCAATTGCTGCCGCCACGACTTGCCTAGCTCTTCGGCAGGCCGAGCACCCGCTCGCCTACGATGTTGGCCTGAATCTGGCTCGTGCCGCCACCAATCGTCGCGGAGAACGAGTTAAAGTAGGAGCGTTGCCACTTACCCCCGTCCACCGCGCGATCGCCGACGAACCGAGCGCCGTTTGCACCCTGCAATGCCAGCGCAAACTGGGTGAACCGACGTTTGAGTTCAGTGCCGCGCAGTTTGCCGGACATAGGGATCGATGCGGGTCGCTCAGAGGTGAGCGCCTTGACCCGTGAGCGCGCCGCCGTGAGTTGGTTGCCGCGTTCTTCAATCAACAGATCCACCAGTTGATCACGGATGAGCGGATCTTCGATCGCGACGCCGCCGCCGCGCTGGGCACGCCGTGCGAGCCCCAGCACGTCACCCATGTTGAGATCCATCGCGGACAGCCCCCCGGCCTGCCCGCTAGCCGCACCCCGCTCGAAAGTCAGCGTCGTCATGGCGATTTGCCAGCCTTCGCCTTCTTTACCCATCAGTGTGTCAGCCGGCACCCGCGCACCGTCAAAGTAGGTCTGGCAAAAACCGTATTCGCGGGTCAGCTTTTGGATCGGCTTGGGGTCGATCCCCGGTACCCGCATTGGGATCAGGAAGTACGAAAGACCCGCATACTTGCTGTCGCCTTCGGTACTGGTTCGCGCAAGCAGGATCATGTACTTCGCATATGTGCCGAGGCTCGTCCAAATCTTAGAGCCGTTGATGATGTAATCGTCACCGTCGCGCACCGCGCGGGTCTGGGCGTTGCCCAAATCTGAGCCGTGATCAGGCTCGGAGAAACCCTGACACCAGATGTCTTCGGCTGACAGGATTCCCTTGATGTATTTCTGCTTCTGCTCTTCTGTACCCATGTGCAGGATGAGCGGCCCAGCCCAGTTGAGCCCGATCGTGTTGGTCATGAATGGCACACGCTGGCGTGCCATCTCCCGGGTCACGATGTCCTGAAAGGCCTGCGGCTGGCCGCGCCCGCCGTATGCCTCGGGCCAGGCCATACCCAGGTAACCCGCCTCATACACTTTGTTCTGCCAGTCCCGAAGGAACTCGAACTGGCTGTCATTACCCACCTCCATGAAGGTCTCGGGCAGCAAAAATTTCGGCTGCTTTGGCTTGTTCTCGGTCATCCACGCCGATACTTCGGCGCGAAAATCATCCAGCTCGGACTGGGTTGTACTCAAAGTTAGTTCCTCACTAAGTGGCCATGATTAAAGGCGCGCCACGCCAAACGAATTGGGAACAGTGCCCCGATAAGGCGTCTCTAGCGCCGTCTCAAGCGCAAACAGGATTGTGTTTCGAGTATCGGCTGGGTCAATGATCCCATCGTCCATCATGCGAGACGAGCAGTTCATGGCCTCGCTCGAAAACTCCATGCCGGAGATGATGCGTTCGCTTTGCTTTTCGAGGCCGGCCACCTCCTCATCCGAAAGCGAATTGCCGTTCCGCGCGGCGCGGTCTTCAGCCACGATTCGCATGACTCCGGCCGCCTGGGCTCCGCCCATCACGGCCTGGCGCGCGGTAGGCCAAGAGAAGACAAACTCGGGCTTCAGCGACTTTGAACACATCGCATAGTTGCCCGCGCCATAGGAGTTACCCACGATGATACTGACCTTAGGCGGATGGAAGTTCGCGACCGCCTGAATCATCTTGGAACCATGCTTTACCTGTCCATTGTGTTCCGCTTCTGTGCCAACCAGGAAGCCCGTGGTGTTGTGAAGGAACAACATCGGGGTATCGCTCTGATCGCACAACTGGAGGAAGTGGCTCGCCTTCTTCGCGCCTTGCGGTGTGATCGGGCCATTGTTGGTGATGACCCCAATCCGCCAGCCACCCACACGCGCGTGGCCACAAACCGTGTGCTGGTCAACTGTGGGTTCAAACTCGTGGAACTTCGAACCGTCGACCACACGCATGATGACTTCTCGCATGTCGTAGGGGATGCGCTTATCCTCTGAGACAATGCCCCGCAGTTCCTCCGCCGGGTAAAGCGGCTCCTCGACCTCCGAGTCCCTTACCAACGATTCACCGGCATCAGGCGGGAACTCGGCAACAATCGCGCGTGCCATCCGAATGCCGTCAGCATCGTCCTCAGCAAGGTATTCCCCCGTCTGCGAAACGGTCGCGTGCATCTCGGCACCGCCGAGGGTTTCATGATCAGCCACTTCACCGGTAGCTGCCTTTAGTAGTGGCGGCCCAGCGAGAAAAAGCTGAGTTTGCCCTCGCACCAGCACGACATAGTCTGAAAGCGCAACCTGATAGGCGCCGCCAGCGGTAGCGTTGCCATGCGAGACCGTCACCTGGGGAATGCCCGCTGCAGAGAGTTCGGCTTGCTGACAGTAGACGCGCCCACCGTCGAGAAAGCCGTGCACACCCCAGGGGTCCGGATCACCGCCGCCGGCTAGATTGCCACCGCCGCTCTCTGAGAGCGAGATGACTGGCAGGCGATTCGTGAAAGCAATCTCCTGCAGGCGCAGGTTCTTGCGCGTAGTCACAGAACTGATTGTGCCGCCGCGGATCGCGTAGTTCCACACCATGACCAGTACCCGCCGGCCTGATACATAGCCGATCCCAACCACAATATTACCGCCCGCAGTTGAGCCGTCTTTATCGCCATCCATGCGGTAGCCGGCAATCGATGAGAGTTCAAGGAACGGCGAACCCCGATCCAGCAAGTGCGCCAGCCGCTCACGCGGCAACAGCTTACCGCGCCGGGTTGCTCGCTCGCGATAGGCCTCCTCGCTCTTGCGGATATTGCGCTCCACAACGCGGATCTTCTCTACATAGTCCTGCATGAACTGGACATTAGTTTTGAACGCCTCGGAATTGGTGTCGAGCGCGGTTTCGAGAATGGTCATGACGCGTCCTCCTCGAGGGTAAGTTCAACAAGCAGCTGGCGGAGTTTTACCTGCTGGCCCTTTTCCGTACCAACCGCGGCAACCACACCGTCACCGTCGGCCATATGCCGGTGTTCCATCTTCATGGCCTCCACGACCACGAGGGTCTGCCCTTTCTGCACCTGATCACCCTCCGCAACAAGCACATCGGTCACGAGGCCTTCGGTGGTGGCGGTGATCCGGCCACTACCGGCGGCATCCGCCGAGCGTGCCGGGGCATAGGTAAGCCGCTCGTAATGCACCGACCGGGCACCCACATCCAGCCCAATCACATCACCCTGCAGCAGGTAGCGCGCCTCACGCGCGACACCGCCTATGGCGTATGCAATGGTCCCATCGACACAGGTATCCACATTGATCTCGAAAGTCGCCTCGCCCACCGTGACCGCATAACCCGCTGGCGTCTGCTGGTAGACCACCTTGTACTCGACCTCACCAGAGCGCAGCTGCTCGAACGTAACCATGTGTTCGGAGTTGCTCCAGTTCGGCATCGCGCCTGCACCACGGTCGAGGACCACCGCTGCAAGCGCCACGTCTTCAAGCGACGTGTTGGTGCTGGTGCGCTCGAGCAGGGCATCGTCAATAAATGCTGTGGTAGCATCCCCCGCAATGAAGTCTGCTTCAGACAGCAGCTGAATCAGAAAGGTCTTGTTGGTAGTGAGGCCAAGCGCGGTGGTCTGACTCAGCGCCCGGACCAGACGCCTGCGCGCTTCCTCGCGATCGCGCCCCCATGCAATGAGCTTGGCGAGCATTGAGTCGTAGAAGGGTGAGACCGTAGAGCCGGTGTCAACCCCATGATCGATCCGCACCCCAGGTCCGGTGGCAGGCTTGAACGCGCCTAGGCGGCCGGTCTGCGGAATAAATCCCCGTGTCGGGTCTTCGGCGTAGATGCGCACCTCAATCGAGTGACCCGTAAGGCTGAGCTCATCCTGGCTCATGGGTAACGGCTCACCGGATGCGATGCGCAACTGCCAGTCGACCAGATCAACCCCAGTCACTAGCTCAGTCACCGGGTGCTCCACCTGAAGCCGAGTATTCATCTCGAGGAAGTAGAAGCCGCGATCACCGTCGACCAAAAACTCGACCGTACCAACCCCTTCGTACCCCGCAGTTTTAGCTGCTAGGACCGCGGCTGCTCCCATGGCGGCGCGCAACTCCTCAGTCATGAAGGGTGAGGGTGCTTCCTCAATCACCTTCTGGTGCCGACGTTGTGCCGAACAGTCCCGTTCCGCAAGGTGAATGACATTACCGTGTTTGTCAGCCGCGACCTGAATCTCAATATGGCGAGAGCCGACCACTGCCTTCTCCAGAATGATGGCCTCGCTACCAAACGCGCTGGACGCCTCACTACGCGCCGAGCCAAGCGCCTCCGCAAAGTCATCCGCCGAATTCACAAGTCGCATACCGCGCCCACCACCGCCTGCGGCAGCTTTCACCATGATTGGGTAACCAATCATCTCCGCCTCGGCAGCGAGTGTCGCATCGTCCTGCGAGTCACCTTGATAGCCAGGAATACAGGACACGCCCGCATCCAGCATGATGCGTTTCGCGGTTGCCTTGTCCCCCATGGAATCGATCGCTGCCGGGGATGGCCCGATGAAATTAACCCCCGCCTCAGCACAAGCGGTAGCAAAAGCGGCGTTTTCCGAAAGGAAACCATAACCTGGGTGTACGGCATCCGCGCCCGAGGCGGCAATGGCCCCGACAATCTTTTCGATGTTGAGGTAGGTGTCAGCAGAGGTGTTGCCAGCTAGGGCCACCGACTCATCTGCCAACGCCACAAACGGCGCCCCTGCGTCAACGTCACTATGCACAGCGACCGCAATGTAGCCCGCGGCTTGCACCGAGCGAATGACTCGGCAAGCAATCTCGCCGCGATTGGCCACCAGCACTTTCTTGATCACAGGTTGCTCCCATTAATCACACAATGTCGACAAATGCCACACCATGCTCGATTGGATGTCAGGAACCGAGCCACTCGAACGTGGCTCCCACGTTTCACGAATAGACCACCAAAAACCGCTCGGAAACCTATCACAAATCCAGCGGATGGTGAGTCTCTGTGGTAGATTTCACGGCCCCGCGCCGTGAGGCAGGCGCGTACAAAACGGAGTCATGCATGGACCTTTCATACGGCGCCGAGTACGCCGATTTCCGCGAGGAAGTTCGCAAGTTCATCAGCGAAAACCGCGACAAACAGCCAAAAAGCGGCAACATGCGCAGCGAGGATTCCCTTGCCTGGCAGAAGCTGCTGATCGAAAGAGGGTACGCGGCACGAACCATCCCTGCCGCCTACGGTGGCCACGGCGCCAAGCCTGACATTCTTAAGTCCAGGATCATCGCCGAGGAGTTTTCGACCGAGCAGATCAACACGGGTCTGGGTGGCCAGGGCATCTCCATGCTGACACCGGTGCTACTCGAAATGGGCACGGAAGAGCAAAAGACAGAATTTGTGGGTCCGACGATTCGCGGCGAAATGGTGTGGTGCCAAGGTTATTCAGAGCCCGGCGCAGGCAGCGACCTCGCGAGCCTCACCACGAAAGCGGAACTTGATGGCGATGAGTGGGTGGTCAACGGCCAGAAGATCTGGACCAGCACCGCACATCTTGCCGACTGGATCTTTTGCCTGGTCCGCACCGAACCGGACGCCCCCAAACACCAGGGAATCTCCTTCCTGCTGTTCAAGATGGACACGCCAGGCATCGAGATTCGCCCACTAGTGGACATGACAGGCAACGCCAACTTCAACGAGGTCTTCTTCACCGACGTGCGGGTACCTAAGCACCAGATGGTGGGCAACCGCGGTCAGGGCTGGCAGGTGGCCAACGCAATTCTTGGTTTTGAGCGCGGCTCGCTCGCTCCGCCCGATGCCGCGCAGGCGCGCCTGAACGGCGTGACTAGGCTCATGCAGGAAGAAACAGTTAACGGCGAACGGGTGATCGACAACCCGGTATTCCGCGACCGGCTCATGAAGATTCAAGGTCGTGTGCTCGCCATGAAGTACAACGACATGCGTCTCTTCTCAAACCGTATCAACAAGAACCAGGACACCACCCTTGCGGGAATGATCGTGAAGCTGCAGGGCACGGAACTGCGGCATGAACTCGAAGGTCTCGCGATCGACGCCATGGGTGAAATCGGCCTTTCCTTCCACGGTAATCCGTACACCCGGGGCAACGGTTCCTGGCAGTACCAGTACATGTACTTCCTCGGGCTGATCATCGGGGGCGGCACGTCCCAGATTCAGAAAAATATCATCAGCGAACGTGGCCTCGGCATGCCGAAAGAGCCGAAGGTCGAAGCAGCACAGGCCTGAGGGAGCCAGTCATGGATTTTGGATTGTCATCAGAACAGACGCTCCTGCAGGACAGCGTCAATCGATTTCTCGCGGACCAATACCCGCTGGATGAGGTACGCAAAGTCGCAACGGGCGACACCACCGACGCCGCTATCTGGCAGGGCCTAGCCGAGCTTGGCATCCCCGGGATACTGATTCCGGAGTCGGCAGGCGGGGTTGGCCTCGGCTACCTCGACGCGGCGGTTGTGGCCGAAAGTCTCGGCCATCACATTGCCCCTGCGCCCTTTCTGAGCAGCGCGGTAATTGCGCCGACAGTGCTCGTGGGTGCGGGCGGGCACGACGGACTGCTGGGCGAAATCGCCAGCGGCGAAACCCGGGTTGGCGTGGCCTTTGGTGAGGCCATCGGTGCCCGGCTGGACGCAGGCATTACCGCAGGCGACGGCACCATCAGCGGCAAGGCGCTGTTTGTACTCGACGCTGGGGCCGATCAGTACCTCGTCACAACTGCCACCAAGGCGATCTACCTCGTTGCGGCAGATGCCAGCGGTGTGACCCGTGAAACGCTGAATACCGTCGATCGCACCCGTTCCACGGCGGAACTCAGGTTCGAGAACTCACCGGCAACCCTTGTGAGCGACGACGTAGTGGTGTTCACAAAGGCGTTGGACGCGGGTCGCGTTGCTCTCGCCGCCGATACTCTGGGGGCAGCACAGTGCATGCTCGATCAGTCCATCGAGTACGCGAAGCAGCGAACCCAGTTCAACCGTGTCATTGCCTCCTTCCAGGCGGTCAAGCACATGTGCGCCGAGATGGCCGCAGGACTCGAACCCTGCCGGCCGATGATCTGGTATGCCGGCCATGCACTTGATGAAGTGCCGGAAGAGGAACGCATACTGGCTTGCCACGCGAAAGCGCATCTGTCGGAGGTTGGATACCAAGTCTCGCGCACATCGACCGAGGTCCATGGCGGTATGGGCTTTACGGACCTCGTGGGTCTGCACTACTGGTTCAAGCGCATTGGCTTTAACCGGCAACTGCTGGGCTCGCCGGAGATGTGCCGCGAAGAAGCCGCGCATATTCAAGGGCTAGTAGCCTGACGTCTGATACGCCAACCGCCGAAGAGGCAGGGGAAGAGGAAGCGGCCGGGGGCGGCACNTACCCGTTCGTGCGGGTTGCGGCAAACAGGCCGCTTGACCGGGTGAACGACATACCCGGGGTGCTGGGGCATATGGTTGCAGCAAGCATGCAAGCGCCGCGCTTATCTGCTTTCCATAGAGTTACCTGCAGGGGTACGTGGTCGATGCGGCGACCAACCCCGCCTGGCCATTGCCCTCAAGTCCNCCNTGTTCAGTGGATTCGCGTGGCTACCGGCGGGTTATCGATCATTGGTCGTCATAGGATTCATCGAACGGCGTGGCTAGGACCTCCATAACAGCGCAGCAGTTCTCCACCGTGGCAAACTAATCGGCGTTTACGGCAAGTCGATGCTGCTGCCGGGCGAAACCGAGGCGTTCGAACCCGGGGAGTCACCAACCGCGTTCGAGGCCAACGGCCCGAAGCTTGGCCTGAATATCTGCTACAACCTGTGTTTCACAGACCGCACGGCCACAACGCAATCCACGGTGAGCGCTGCCGGGAAACCAGCCTCGTAATGCTCTCTTCAGACATGACCGACAGGCGCGGCGAACGCGTCGCCTGGGGTCCAACCGCTTTGCTCGACCGGGCCGGCTCAGTCTTCCAGCAAGCNCCTCTGAACGAGGAAGCATTGCTCANCGCTGATCTNCCGGTCCTGACGCAGCTCCGCCCGCCCGACGCGATGAGGCAGACCGACGACACGCCGAATCCNCTGTATTCCGGAGCCNNGTGATGCAGAGCCGTGGAATAATCGCTCAGTTGGGTTGNGGCTGCGCCATGCCGATATCGGTCGCNGTGGCGCCATATTCTGTCAGCACGTCTTCGGTNTACCAGATGCCGCCCGTNGCGTTGCGGCGACGATCGGCAATCAGCAGGTAAGCGGCCTCGGCAATCCCTTCAANAGGCTGCGCCGCGTCAATCATGTCCTGAGTGTACTTGCGGCCATACATCTGCCCGGGTGTTGCNATAAACGACTCAGGCGACAGCGAGTTGACCGAAATNTTGTGCTCGTACATCTCCGAGGCCAGACCNGTCGTGAAGCGTTCCACCGCNGCCTTGCACATGCCGTATACCGCGCCGTCGTAGGAGCGCGACTGGGGTTTTGGGTGGCGAGCTGCGCTGGATGAGATATTCAGTATCGCGCCACCCTGGCCGCGCTCGATCATCTCCGGCAACACAAGCTGAGAAAGGTGAAANGGCGCATTAATGAGAATCTCCATCATTCGCCCGTAGTAGCGGTCCGGGTAGTCGAGCACCGCNCCCGGCACGAGAATNGCCGCNTTGTTGACCACAATGTCNACCCGACCATAGGCCACAATAGTCTGGTCGACAAGATTCTGCCGGTCTTCTGCTTTCTGCATGTTTGCNGCAATGGCGATCGCCTCGCCGCCCGCCGCCTTGATGGCCTCGGTGACGCTGTGCACCGTCCCGGGCAGACGTTCGTCCCGAACCTCCACAGTCCGNGCCGAGACAACAACCTTTNCACCCGCCAANGCCAGGCGCCGNGCAATCGCCTCGCCAATCCCTCGTGATGACCCNGTNACAATCGCGACCTGACCTTCAAGGTTNTTCATGCTGTCGCCTGCTCTCGCTCTCCNTAGATNACNCAACGATCCTAACACCAGCCGTTCAGGGGTTGCGGAACCCTGAAACCAAAGGCGGCANTCACAAGGGGTGCCGCTCGTGATCCTGACAGGACTGGATGCCCCGCAGGGTCAACCTTCCGGAACCCATGCCGCTTTACGCTTCTCGCGAAACGCCGCCATCCCCTCTGCACCCTCGTCAGAAGTAAACATGCGCTGGCTCCACGTGGANGTCTCCGCAAAACCGGCTTCACGGGACAACGTAGGAACCTGTCGCACCAGCTTCTTGCACTCAACAATGGCGTTTGGCCCCCCCAGGTTGATCATGTCGATCTCTTCCTGGACAGCGCCTTCGAGNTCAGCCGCCGCAACCGCACGGTGGGCAAGCCCAACCTCCACCGCNCGAGCGCCATCAAAGCGCTCACCTGTGAGGAAAAGCTTCATNCCNTNGTGNGTACCCAGTTTGGGCAGGCAAACCACNCTGATGACCGCNGGGATGACGCCAATACGCACCTCGGAGAAGCTGAACTGCACNTCCGCCACNGTCACNACAATGTCGGCAGCGCCGACGAGTCCAANCCCACCGGCAAACGCCGCCCCGTTGACCGCAACCAGTACCGGCTTGAGACTGTCCTGTATGGCAGTCAGCACGTCAGGGTACGGNACCGCCTTGCCACCGCCCGAGATGGACGACCCGGGCGGGCTTTTCAGGTCAGCCCCGGCGCAGAACGCAGGGCCATTGCCGGTGATGACAATACAGCGCACGGCGTCATCGCTGTTTGCAGCCTGGATNTGCTCGTATAGCTCATTCACCAACACCGCCGAAAGGGCNTTGCGATTCTCGGGGCGATTCAANGTGATCCACGCGGCGCCCTTGCGGATGTCNTACAGCGTGGCTTCGGTACCTTCCATCGTTTTACTCATTGTCTGATTCTTCTTCGAGGACCACCAGCATCGCGCCGTTTGGCACCTGGTCACCCACCGCCACATGCACTTCCGCAACCTTGCCTTTGCGCGGCGCGGTGATCTTGTGCTCCATCTTCATCGCCTCAAGGATGAGCAGGATCTGACCTTTGGTAACCTCATCACCAACGGCGACGTTGGTTGCCAGTACCGAGCCCGGCATGGGGGCCACCAGGCCTCCGCTAGCAGATTCAAGATCGGCCACGGGGAATCGGGGCATCTCGGTAAGCTCNATGTCGCCATCCGGCCCATGCACAAACCAGTCATCACCCTGCTGATCGACCGTAAAGGCCAGCCGTGNGCCGTCAATCTCAAGATCAAGGCTGCAGTTACCCGCCTCGAAGATCACAACGCGATATGACTCATCACCAATCCGGAACTGCAGGGCGCCGTCGCGCTGCAGAAGATACTCAACCGCGATTTCCTGCTTGGCAATCTTGAAAGACACCCTCTCCGGCGGCATGTGTGAGTTACGCCAGCCCGCTGCAATATGTCCCAGGACACGCGAAGCCGCCTGGCGCTGAGCCCGGGACTCGACAATGACCGCAATACAGCCAACCGCCCGATCAAGCTCGGTCAGTTCGCGCACTCGCGGCGGGTTGACCCGCTCGATGAAGTCCGTGGTCGTGTCACCGGCTAGGTATTCCGGGGTGCGCAGGGCAGCCACCAGAAAGTCGCGATTGGTGGTAAGGCCCTGCACCCGCGTGGTTTCGAGCACACGTGCAAGCCGCCCCGCGGCCTCGCGCCGCGTGGGCGCGTGTACCACAACCTTGGCAATCATCGGGTCAAACCGGGAGGACACCTCGGTGCCCGATTCAACGCCCGAGTCAAAGCGGGCGCCTGCGATGTTCGACGGCTCCCAAAAAACCACCGTGCCTGGTGAAGGCAGGAAGTTGCGCGCCGGATTCTCGGCGTACAGACGGGCCTCAATGGCGTGCCCATTGATGGCGAGATCGTCCTGGGTAAAACCCAGTTCCTCACCTTCAGCCAGCCGCAACTGCTCGCTGACCAGATCCAGCCCCGTGATCTCTTCAGTGATCGGGTGTTCCACCTGCAGGCGGGTGTTAACTTCGAGGAACCAAAATTCCTCGCCGGCGAGCAGGAATTCAACCGTCCCCGCAGACGCGTAGCCAAGCTTTTTGGCGGCAGCAACCGCCGCCTCGCCCATCTTGGCCCTGATCACCGGCGTCACCGCTGGCGATGGGGCTTCCTCGATCACCTTCTGGTGCCGGCGCTGGATCGAACACTCGCGCTCAAAGCAGTGCACGAGGTTGCCGTGGTTGTCCCCCAGGATCTGGATTTCCACGTGGCGCGAACTGGTCAGCCACCGTTCGAGGAAAATCGTGTCGTCGCCAAAAGACGCACCCGCTTCCCGGCGTGCGCCGGCCACCGCGTCGTCAAGATCGGCTTCTTTCTCTACAATCCGCATGCCGCGGCCACCACCACCGG
>PAWP01000077.1 GCA_002714125.1 Gammaproteobacteria bacterium | reverse complement strand
AGCCGGTGTTGCTCATGCTAGCGGCGATCCCCGCGATTGTTATCAGGAGCGCTTTGTTCTGCTCGGGGTGGTCCTGTTCTGCGGCATCGGCGGCCCGGCACCGATCCCGCCGCTCGATCTGCAGCCGGTGCAGCGGGTCGGTATAAGGGTCCCGCAGGTCCAGCGAGCGGCGAATCTCAGGCGCGGCTGAGAGCAGGACATCCTGGCCCTTGAGTTCGTTGACCATGTTGATCAGTGACGCTAGCTTCTCGAGCAGCCTGGCTCCGAAGGCCTGCAACGTCTCCGCCGCTAGAACCGAGTCGTAATGCTTGGCAATGTCCCTATCTGTCTTGGCCAGTACCATTTCCAATGAGTCCAGGTGGGTCTGGAAGAAGGGCCACTCCTCGATCATTTCCCGCAGTACGTTGTGCTCGCGCTGGGTTAGGTTGGTCGTAAGCGCAACATCGGTGCCGAGCCACGCGGGTAGCATGAGGCGTTTCTGCGTCCACGCAAAGACCCATGGGATCGCACGGAGATCGGCTAGTGATCGCGTGTCGCTAGAGCGTCGCGCTGGACGGGAGCCGATGGCCAGCCTGGCCAGCTCCCGCTCGGGCGTACTTTCTGTGAAGTACTTGACGAATTCGCTTGTCCCGCCTGTGATTTGGCGATAGTCCTTCATGGCTGTATTGGCGAGCTGATCCATCATCAGTCGCCAATTCTCGCGTGGCGTTACAGGCGGCAGCAATGTCGCCTCGATGGTGGCTGCAAGCACCATATCGAGATTCGTTAGTGCGAGTGGCCGGGAACCATATTTGAACCGGATCACCTCACCCTGTTCGGTGACCCGGAAGTGACCGTTTACTGAGCCTCCGGGCTGAGAAAGGATGGCAGCACTCGCGGGCGCACCGCCGCGGCTTACGGTGCCACCGCGGCCGTGGAACAGGGTCAGATCGAGATTGTATTTACCCGCGGTTGCGACGAGCTCTTCCTGCGCGCGGAACTGCGCCCACGAGGCGGCCATTTGACCCGCGTCCTTCGCCGAGTCGGAGTAGCCGATCATGACCATCTGTTTGCCGCCAACGGCCTCGATATAGCCTGGAATCCGCAAAAGGCGCTCGAGCGTCCAGGCGGCGTTCTCCAGATCGGTGAGTGTTTCGAACAGCGGCACGACCGGCACATCACCAGTCAGCCCGCACTTTCGCAACATCAGCATAACCGCGAGCACGTCGGATGGGTTACGCGCCATCGAGATGACGTACGCGGAGATCCCTTCACCATTGTCGCGTGCTACTAGGCGAAACGTGTCGAGGGTTTCCTGCTGTTCGGCATTGAGTACCAGGTTTTCAGGAATCAAGGGACGGCGAGTACCCAGCTCGGTCGTGAGAAAGTCCTGCCGGGCCTTCTCCGACCATTGCTGGTATTCACCAAGATCTAGGAAGCTGGTGACCGCACCCATCAGGTCCTCATGCCGGTCCGAGTTCTGCCGAACGTCCAGGTTGACAAGGGTGACGCCGAAGCTTGTCGCGCGAATCAATGTGGTCTTGAGCAGCCCTTCGGCAATGATGGCCATCCCGCTGCTATGTAGTGAGTCGTAACAGGCTCTCAGTGGTGCTTCAAGGGATTCACGGACCTGTATGACCTGGTCGTCGGGTTCTGAATCGGTTTCTGCCCAATCTCGGGTGGCTTCAAGACGTTCGCGCAACTTGCGCAGGACAACTCGGTAGGGCTCGTTTGTGTCCGTGCCTGCTATTTTGCGCAGTTCCGGGCTGCACAGGGACATCGAGAGCTGCGAGAGCAGCTCGTCTATGTCACGCAGGTACAGGTCCGCCGCCATCCAACGCGCGAGGCGCATGACTTCTTCGGTTACGACTGCGGTGACGTTTGGATTCCCGTCCCGGTCTCCACCCATCCACGAAGAGAGTCGTACTGGTTTTGCTGACAGCGCCAAGTCGTGGCCGGTGTGTTGCTTGAGCAACTTCTCGAGGCCGCGCCACAGATGCGGGATGGCATCCCAAAAGGAGTACTCAATGACGGCATAGCCCCACTTGGCTTCATCCTGTGGGGTGGGCCTTTCCGGTCGGATTTCATCGGTGTACCACACCTCTGCAATCANGCGNTCGAGTTCGGCTTGGTCGTCTTCGGCAAGCGCATNGCCTTCCGTCAGGTTTTCGAGTTTCTCGGCAATGCGGTTGTATTTCTGGATGAGAGTCCGGCGTGTGATCTCGGTGGGGTGGGCTGTCAGTACAAGGTCACAACAGGCCGTTGCGACTGTATTGAAAATTGCCTCTGTTGAGTGGGTCTCNCGTAGCCGTTTAAACAACTCTGACAGATGGGATTCGTGTGGGAATGCGTTGTAGGCGCTCGGGGTCGTTTCGGACTGTTCGGCGATGTTTGCGAGATTCAGAAACTGATTGAAAGCCCTNGCGACTCCAATCATGGCCTCCTCGTCGAGTGACTGCAGGACTGGCATAAATGTGGGGTCGGCCTGCTGTTGGCGGCGGGTCTTGGCCTCGATGCGGATCGCTTCGACTCTAGCGAGAAATGCCTCGCCGTGCTGCGCGGCCATGGTTTGACCCAATAGGTCTCCGAGGGCGCGGACCCGGAAGCGGACGGTTGGGGAGATCAGATCGTCGGACACATGTTGCACCAGAGACCACAGGTCGCCGTACCCTAACGCTGGCAACCGTTGATTTGAAGCGTGAATTACCCGAGGCTTGGGCACCGTATCTGCTCTGGCCACAAGGAGGCCTCATTGGATAATCTGCTCTCGCAGGAAGGCAAAGTTGTACTTATCACGGGAGGTAGTCGTGGGCTTGGGCACTCGATGTCACTCGCATTTGCCGCACATGGCGCTGACATCGCAATCGTTAGTCGCAAGCTCGAAAGCTGTGAGTCCACCGCGGCGGAGGTCCGGGCGCTCGGTCGCGATGCGTTCCCCTACGGCGTCCATGTGGGGCACTGGGCTCAGTTGGAGGAAATGGTTGCCGCGGTGTACGACAGGTTTGGCCGGGTCGACGTGCTGATCAATAATGCCGGCATGTCGCCGCTGTACCCGTCACTTCATGAGGTGACCGAAGACCTTTTTGACAAGGTGATCAGCGTCAATCTCAAGGGGCCGTTCCGACTTTCCGCGCTGGTGGCCGCGAGAATGGCCGAAGGCGACGGCGGCTCGATAATAAATGTCAGCAGCACAGCTTCGGTCAATCCGAGCCCAGGATCTGAACCTTACGGTGCGGCCAAGGCGGGGCTGAACGCCATTACCCGGTCGTTTGCATACGCTTATGGGCCGAAGGTGCGGGTGAACTGCATCATGGCGGGGCCATTTCTGACGGATATCTCAAAGGCATGGGACCTGCCTGCCTTCGAGAAGAGCGCGAAAGCCAACATACCGCTGCAGCGGGGGGGGCAGCCGGATGAGGTTGTGGGTGCGGCGCTCTATCTCGCGAGCGATAGTGCCAGTTTTACGACCGGCACGATCATGGCGGTGGATGGCGGCGCGCATAAGTAGCGTGCCTCCNNGGCCTNTTGCCAGGTTGGTTCAGCNGNGGACCGACGCGATGACGTCNCTAAANGTGTCNATGAGTGTTTTNTACTTGTANTCCGTAAACTCACTTNAATNGAAGTACAGCCCATATTCGGNGCATGCCTCGTANTGGCTNTNCATTTGTACGGAGTCTGTCAGCTTTTGCATGGGTTTGCCGCGGCNTGGGCNGTCANTGTCGCGGATCTTNTTCTGTGCTTTGCTCACTTTCGGATCGNCGCTTTCGGTGACTGTCTGACATCTACTTGTCTTTGTGCATTTGGCCTTCACCGATGTTGAATTACATGCCGTCACACCCGGTGGACCGATCGATCGTAAGGCCACCCGCGAGAGTAGACATGGTTTTTCGTCCATGAACGATCTGCAGTTCGGACAGCTTACGAAGGTGTTTTCTCATTAAACGGTGCGTGCCTCATAGGAGAATCCTCCCATTGTGGTGCCAAACTACGCGCGGATTTTTTCCGCCCTGTGCGAATTTGCAACCGAAACCCGGTTATAGTCGCTGCCGATCGTGGTGTGGTCACCGTCATCCACAAAATTCAAAGTATCTATCGGAGTCCATCATGGATCATCCTGTTGTAGAGCCAGCCGTTCTCGATGCACTTCGGACGCTCGACACGCCCACCGTCTGTAATGCCCTCGAAGTGGTCGCGCCGGAACGGCGCGGCCATGGCTACACCATCAAGCCGCTCGTTTGCACCCGTCCGGAGCTGCCTCCGATGGTGGGTTATGCCCGAACGGCCACGATCAGTGCGGTTGCACCGTCGGACAAACGCGGCCAGGAAGCCAGGGATGCGCAGGACGGTTACTACGCATACATGGCTTCCGGTCCTAACCCAACGATCACAGTGATTCATGATCTGGATGGCGACCAACAGGGTTATGGCGCGTTCTGGGGGGAGGTGAATACGAATGTCCACAAAGGCCTCGGCAGCCTGGGTCTAATTACCGATGGTAGTGTGCGTGATCTGCCGGATGTGGCGGAGGGATTCCAGATGATCGCCGGTAGCGTCGGACCGTCGCACGCGTTCGTGCACCCTGTAGCATTCAACGTGGACGTCAATATTCACGGGATGAAAGTCAGTGATGGGGACCTGATTCACGCTGATCAGCATGGCTGTGTCGTGGTGCCCATCGAGGTGGCTGCTCAGGTTAAGGAGGCGGCGGACGCCGTCGCGCGCCGTGAAGCTGTCATTATCAAGGCCAGTCAGCAACCTGGGTTTGATATGGATGCTCTGCGCAAGGCATGGGGTGACGCGGCTGAAATCCACTGATCTGTGCTGGTAGGGAGCATTCGTGGTTCATGGGTATCGGGCCTTGCGCTGCTGACTACCCTGGCGTAGACCACACTGCCTACTTGGGCGGGGACCGATGAGAGCATCGCTGTCATTGCCCACGATGTCTCTGCATGGCGCTGGGATATCCACCGGTAGCCAGACTAGCCTATGCGGAGTTGTGTAACGCAACGTCTATTACCCGCCATTTTGAGTCGCTGCTGGTTAGGAAGTGCCGTCATGCGCGTCTGTAGCTAGGACGCGTACCGCAGTGCTGATGAGAGGAATCGGTGCTGGCTCGCGATCGCCCCGTACTTACAGGGAGCGTTCGCTTCAGTTCTTAGCCAAACGAGGAGGGTTTGTCGGCCCCGGGCTGGATCGTCTCGCCGGCCGTCATCTCGATGGGGCGCTTCGATGCTTAGGGATGCAATTACATAATCGCTGTAAAAAAGGGCCTGCTGGGAAATGTTCGTATCTTCGATGAGGGCGTCAGGTCTCGGGACTCCTGTTCTTTCTGTAGGTAGCACGCCAGGATGATCTGAATCCGGTGCCCAACCCTTCGCGGTTCTTACATGTAGACGAGGGTGGTCTTGCAATTGACATCCGCATGCGCGTCAAACGGGTGTTGGACTATCTGCACGGATAGTCACGAAATCGTCCCTATACGCAATGGATTTCGGTTGCTCACAACCAGGGCGACGCGGGTATCGGTTGTAGAGGAATGTGCTCTAGATCTCTAGCACGGTCGTCAATAGGTCATTTGCAAAGGCTCTTACGGCGTCGTCTGTACAAAGTGGAAGTGCACCTACCTCATTTGAGGTGCTGCCGGCCGGTGGCAGATGACTGAAGACGACCCGCTCCAAACGATGATGAAGCTCCTTCAGTCGTTCCAGGCTGTAGAGGGTCTCTTCACAAAGGAAGGCGCCGCCATCTTCGGAGATGTCTACCGGATGCCCCATCTCCGCCAACTGATCCCGTAGCTCCGGGGCATCGATGGTGGCCCTGACGACGTCGGGGCCACCGTCCACGATCGGGGCTGAGCACGTCGCACCCGCGTTGTCGCTTCGATCACCCCGGATGTTGCGGGCCCGTGTCTCGATATCGAACCAACCGGCACGGCCTTCACCCATAGCCAGTATGGTGTGTGGGCAATCCTCGGTACATAGCGCATGCAACGTCTCGAGCGGGGCGCCCCAGATGACTGGTAAGCAGAGCACCCGCACGCCTTCGGTTAGTGCCAGGGAGCGTGCCGCAATCAGGGATGCGTTCACCTCACGGCCACCAAACGGCTCGAACCCAGTAACCAATACCGATGCAGGCATGTTGTGATCTCAGTTCCTGTCCGCAGGATGTTCATCAGCGGGGTGCGCATTCGCTGCTCAGCCCTCTTCGACGGATTGTAACGTCTGTGCTGCGGATGGCGTAGGTAGCGTTGTCCTGGGAGGTTTGCCGGCGACTGGGTTGAGGCAGCACAATGTAGAGGTGTATCTGTCCGCACTATAGGGAAGAGCCCATGCTTGGCCAGGAACATCTCGAGAACCAGATCACGGATGTACAGCGCGAGGCGTTTGAGCGCGACGGCTACCTACGCGTTCCTGGCGCTTTGCCGGATGCTGCCGTTGATGACTTGGAAGTGTTAGTTGACGGCATCCACCGTGCGCATCTGCAGGCGGGCTTTGATCCATATACCGGCTTGGAACTTGCGCCGGGCGATCGATTCTTCTTTCCCAACTTCCTTAAGGAAGATCAGCGCTTCGTTAATCTTCTGGACTGCCCCGCAACCTTTCCGTTGGTATGGGGAATACTAGGCTGGAACATATACTCCTATCACAGTCATTTCATTGTGACGCCGCCGCAGGCGCAGGAATCAGGGGCCGGTCGGTTTGGGTTTCACCGAGACAGCGGACGCGCAAACCTCGAGATGGAAGGCTCGCCCCCGGCCCGCCTTTCGCTGAAGGTTTCATATTGGCTTTCTGATGCAAGCATTCCAGACCGGGGCAATCTGTTTGTGATTCCGGGCAGCCATCTGCTGGATCGGCTTGACCTGCCTGCTAGCGGCGCACGGCCTGCCGAGGCCGTGCCGGTACTCGCTCAGCGTGGCGACGCTGTCATTTTTGATCGCCGGATCTATCACTCGGCGAGCGCGAACACGTCTGGCATCACCCGAAAAGCGCTCTTTGTGGGTTATGGGTATCGTTGGATTCGGCCGAAGGACGACCTGACCATCAGTGCTGACATGCTGCGACAGAACGACCCGGTTCGGCGTCAACTGCTGGGCGCCGATACCGACGCAAACGGGAAGTATTCACCCAAGTCTGGTGACGTGCCGTTGCGTGATTGGTTGATCCAGTCGACCGTCATTGAAGGCTGACCGTACGTTCTGGGAATTAGAAGGAGATATTGATGCTTGATCCAGCGGTGGTTTTGTTTGCCAATGATCGCTTTTACCTAGCGTTCAACGTGCGCGATGTTGAAGCTATGGATGAGCTCTGGGCGCAGCGTACCGCGCCTGTCTGCATTCACCCGGGCTGGAGACCGCTGCTTGATCGAGAAGAGATCATGCAGAGTTGGCGTAATATTTTTGCCAATAAGGATGCGCCGCCTAGCCTCTCCTTTCATGGCGGTACCGTGCTGAATCAGGGCGGCGTCTATACGGTTGTGGGCTATGAACACCTGGTCGGGAGCTGGCTTGTGGTGACTAACAGCTTCGTGGTGGAAGACAGTGAACCAAGGGTCTTCCATCACCAGGCCAGCCACTGTGCCGAACCGCCGGACTTCGACTCCNATGCTCAGGCCAGCGTACAGTGANCCAATNAACCTGTGCAGCANTCCATCAGGCGGCTCGCGGGTTCTGATGAGTTTCTGTTTATTCTGTGATGTCGCTGGCGTCGTCGACTNGGTTGTTGGTATAAGNTGTCGAGGAACAATGGGTTTTGCGAACAGAAGATTGAGGACATCAGGATGAAGGCAGCTGTATTCCGCGAGGTGGGTCAACCGCTCGAGATCGAAGAAATTTCCATATCCAAACCGGGCCCAAGGGAGGTCCTGGTACGCACGGCGGCAGCTGGCGTTTGCCACAGCGACCTCCACTTTGTCGAAGGGCTTTATCCAGCCCAGTTTCCTATGGTGCTGGGCCATGAGTCTGCAGGCGTCGTCGAAGCTGTTGGTTCCGACGTGACATACGTCAAACCCGGGGATCACGTCATCACCTGCCTGTCTGTGTTCTGCGGACATTGTGAAGAGTGTCTGACAGGACACATGTCACTGTGCGCGAGCCCGGAAACGCGCCGCGGGCCCCAAGATGAGCCGCGCCTTTCAATCGACTCGCACGAAGTCAATCAGTTCGCGAATCTGTCGTCCTTTGCCGAACAGATGCTGATCCATGAGCACGCCCTCGTGAAGATCCGTGAGGATATGCCACTCGACCGTGCAGCCTTGATCGGTTGTGGTGTCACCACTGGTGTGGGTTCGGTGTTCCATACAGCGGGTGTCGAACCGGGTTCCTCTGTTGCCGTAGTTGGCTGTGGAGGCGTTGGCCTTTCTGCGATCAACGGGGCGGCGCTTGCTGGTGCAGGTCAGATCATTGCAGTCGATATGGTTGACTCGAAACTCGAGATGGCTAAAGAGTTCGGCGCGACTGATGTCGTGAACGGCAACGACGGCAACGTGGTTGACCAGGTTCGGGAACTGACTGGTGGCGGCGTGCACTACGCCTTCGAGGCCATTGGGCTCAAGGCGACAGCCGAGCAGTGCTTCAGCATGATTCGGCCGGGTGGTACGGCTACCATTATCGGCATGATTCCGGTAGGTGTGAAGATCGAGCTGATGGGATCGGCCTTCCTGCAGGAGAAGAAGATTCAGGGCTCGATGATGGGCTCCAACCGCTTCCGCGTGGATATGCCGCGCTTTGTCGACTTCTACCTTGCTGGCAAGCTGCACCTTGATCAGATGGTGTCGAAACGCATTGGCCTTGAAGATATCAATGAGGCTTTTGTCGACATGAAATCGGGCGAGGTGGCTCGCAGTGTCATCGTATTTAACGGCGCGTGAAGCAGAAGTTTGCCTGCGCTTCGTCGGGCAGCGTATCCGGAACGGTGCTGGCTGCTCGGTCGTGAGTCGAGTTCCTCTGGTAGGTCGTCGATCAACTCGTCAAGCTCCTAGATTCGGTCTTATTGCGCTTCGCGCGAATCAAGCTAGACGTTAATATCTTCATTGTTCNAGGGCCNGACACGACNGGGAATCNGTAAGAGATCGACAACCCAGCCAATGCCTGCCAACCTGCTGTCAGCAGGTCCGGAGACCTGGAAATGTATCGCCGANGTAGAAGTGGTGACGTCANGGTTAGCGTTGTCGACTGTTCCCGAATCACGNCAAGCGACTGNACCTGCTACGGTTAATGTGGAGCGTGCGCCCAAAGCCATTGCCGNAGGTTGGCGCCATCGCCACTCTCANCTCGTTGAGACNCTTCTCGAAACTCGCTGCGTGTTCAGCTTCGCGGAGGGCGACGGTGTGCATGNTTTGACGAATCTGTNGNTCNGGAGTCAACCGCGAGATCAGGGTGTTAGAGGCTCCCAGGAACGGTGCTCCCCGTTGACGATAGCGTTGAGTGGCCGACATAGCTGGGTTNATNGCTCAGCGGGGCCTCGTGCTGGTNTGAGATGTGTACATCGCGGCGTCCTAAACCTTTTACGGCGAAACGTGGTGGGCATGGTTGGCTGCGCGGAGGCCCAGGGATTTGACCCTCTCCTGGCATGTTTGACGTTTCGGTACGGCGTTTGAATGGCATACTCGACGCGAACGANAGNGCTGTTTCTGCGGTCGCTCAGNTCGGTAGATCTGACTGCTTCTTGTGTTGTGAATTCATGAACGCCGATAGCCTGGGTGGGGTGCGCCCCAGCTGGAAAACTGTGATCGAGTGAGCGCGGTCTCCGGTCCGGGATGCTCGCTTGAGGTTGTCGCAGCCNTGCTGGTGCTGTGTTCCGGCTTACGCGTCGCGCGATCAAGCAACTGAATTTNGCGCGCTATGATCTCGNTTCGGACNTGTAGATCCCCATCCATGTCAAACCGCCTGGTTGCAAACTCTCCCGCGACGAAAACACGTGCTCTGCGGTAGAGGAGGGTGCTACAGACCTCCGCNAGGCCCCGGAACGCAATGATTCTGACCCATTGGGTTGCGGTTTGACGTTCACCTGTCGCGCGGTCCTTCCAATAGCTGTTAACAGCGATCGAAAACCGGGCAACGGCAACACCGCTTGCCGCTATGTGGCACTTTGGATTGGCACCGAGCCGGCCAATGAACTCGCACCGATTGAGATCACCTGGCACGAGGACAGAATAAAGAGCAATTGGCGCTTAGTTCGTGTAGTTGACGCATTCAACGATCCTAGCAAATACTGTAAAAAAATACAGTACTGGGTGATCACATGTGTGTCAGCGGTGTGATGGTTAGGGTGAGGTTCTGCCGCGCAATTGTGATGTTGGAGCGAGGTGGCGTTGGTTGCTGCGGCAATTGGGAATGCGGTGGGGCGATATATGCGAAGTGGTTTAGGGTTAGTGTTAGTCGTGTGATCTCTAGAGGGTGGTGTCTTCAGCGGTCTGGAGTAACGGAGTGCTTGGGCTTGCGGTAGGTTGACTGACGAGCCCGGGCTAGACCTGGCCTTGTTTTTGGTCACCTGAGACTCTAACGGTGTTGTGTGCCCCTTAAAGAGTGCTCGGTTTTGCCCGCTCCCCGGCTTGCAACGGTGCGGGGCGACCTGCCAGTTCGTACATTACCTGGTAGTCGCTCGCTGGCCGGCACCTGCTCCGGCGATTTTGCCGAAGACTGCGCCAGAGGTAAGGCCGGTGCCGCCGGGATAGTTGAAGTAGAAGATTCCACCCACCATTTCCCCCGCGGCATAGAGCCCAGGTATCACGTGACCGTCCGTGTCGATAACACGGGCGTCGGTACCAACGCTCAGGCCACCAAACGTGAAGGTGATGCCACAGGTGACCTGAAAGGCCGAATACGGTGCGGTATCAAGAGCGATTGCCCAGTTGCTCTTGGGCACGGGGAGATCTTGGGTGCCGCGGCCGTCCTTGACTGAGGGGTCAAATGCAACGTCGGCCTCGATTGAAGCATTGAACGCCTCAACGGTCGCGAGGAATGCCTCGGGATTCACGCCTTCCAGTTTCGCTGCTAGTTCAGGGAGCGTGTCGGCTTCGACCCGTGTGACTTGGCGGATCCTATACTCGTCCCGCAGAAGGCTGGTCACCTTCGAGTCGAAGACCTGCCAGGCAAACTGGTTGGGCTGATTCAGCACCTCACGCCCGTAGCGCGCGTACGTGTAGTTGCGGAAATCTGCGCCCTCATCAACAAACCGCTGCCCGTCTGCGTTGATCATGATGCCGAGTGGATATGAGTGTTTTTGGAAGCCATCACCTACATTCAGATCCCCGTACGGAGGTGCGTTGTTGTCCCAGCCAACCGCATGACACCCTGACCAGTTTCCAGTCGGCGCCGCGCCCACATCAAGTCCCATGCGGATACCGTCACCGGTGTTGAAACGGGTACCGCGCACCTTGGCCAGTTCCCAACCGGGTCCCAGATATCGCGTGCGCCATTCGGCGTTGGCCTCGAAGCCCCCTGTGGCTAGAACCAGCGACCGGCAGCGGATATTCTGGGTGCGACCAGCGTACTTAACTCGCACTCCCTGCACACCATCGTCGTCAGTGAGCAGGCCGATAGCCCTTGCCTCATAACGGACTTCGATCCCATTGGCCGCCGCCGCTTTGTTGAGGTTCTCTATCAGTCCCTCGCCGCCGCCCCAAGCCTCAACAGTGAGCCCTCCCCAGAACACAAATCTACCGTCGATGCGAAACGCCTGACGACCGTACATGGGCAGAAACCGGACGCCTTTGTCTCGCATCCAGCAGAGCGTTTCGTAACTGTTTTCTATCAGTGTCTCTACGAGCGCAGGATCCGCTCGGTAGTTTGTGACTCGCCCCATGTCGTCATAAAACGCCTCGCGTGTGTAGGTACCAAAGTCCGCTGCCGTAACCTCGTCTTCGGTGAGTTCAGGCATGATCCTACGCAGATCGTCAACTCCGTTGTAAACAAAGCGCATGCCACCCGCGGTAAACCGGGAGTTGCCGCCGCGCTCGTTTTCGGGCGCACGCTNAAGCACCATTACGCTGGCACCAGATTCCNCCGCCGACAGGGCNGCGCAAAGGGCGNCGTTGCCGGCTCCGACTACCACTACATCGGCCTGATCGGCCCAGAGGCCNNNGCCGTCACTGCTGTTGTCATTNGGGCTTAAGTCGGTACTAGAGTTGCTGCTGGACATTACTTGATCACGTTTGGCGCTGCGTCNATTGTACCGTCTGTGGTGCCCGACACGCTGCTCGTCTGCCCNCTTTCCCGTGTCCGCACATTAGCATTGGCTTTACGGTGGTCCGCGAAGCGTTGATAAACGGGAATTGATCGCCAAGAATGGCTGAATTCCTCTCGCTAGAAAAGCCAATATGCGCCAGTATGTAGTGGCCGCTGCTCTTGCATTTTCCCTTACGATTCAGTCCTTTGGCTCGTCAGCCTCGCTGGATGGCGCACTCTCTGCGCTTGAGGCGGATGACATTAATGGGGCGCTCGGACTCATTGCTGAAGCGATTGATGTAAATCCAGAGGATCAGGATCTGCTTGNGGTCGGAGCCACGATTGCGCTCGAGGCGGGGGTTCCAGATCTCGCNACGCAGTTTCTCATTCAGGCTGCCGACGCCGCGGTANTGACNGGCGACCTTGCCGCACTNGCTGTCGCAAACACGAAGATTGACGAGGTGCTGAACCTCTTACCGTTANAGTATGCCATGGCCAGTGAGACGGCTGGTTTAGTGGANGCTGAGTTTCGTGATGCTGTGCTGGCCTACCAGGAGATGAGTATGGCCGNTCAGGAGGCACTCGCTGCTGGTGAGCNCGATGCCGCACTCGAGGCGTATGANAGCGCGTTGCTAGTTGTGGCTGAGACGCTTGGTGAGGAGCACCTTTTCAGCATCCTTGCACGCCGTGANCTTGCTGAAGTGTTCATGACAATGGGCGTCGCTGAGNAGGCAGAACACAGCTATGGCGAAGCGCTTGGGATGGCGCAGGCGCTNCTGGGCGAGGACCATCCCCAGACGATCGAAATTCAGCTCGGTATGGCCGGACTTTACACTGCGTTCGGTTTACTTGAAGAAGCAGCCCTACTGCAGGAAATGGCTGTTGCTACACTGAGCGCCGCATTGCCCCCGGGCCACGAGCTCACCCTTTCAGCCCAGTTCGGGCAGATATCCACCCTGCGCCAGGTCGGTGCGTATGAGCAGGCTGCAGCGATGCTGCAGGNGGTCTGCGCAACCGTTGAAGACAGCCGGGGTCAGCATCATCCTTACGTTGGTGTGTGTCTGCAGNAGCAGGCAATTCTGTTCACGGATCTTGGTCGCCTGTCAGAAGCCGAAGCGGCCTGGAACGCGGTCCTAAACCATATTAGCGCCACCCGGCCCGGGACTAGCGCCGATGGCCTCAATGCCCTCGCCCAACTGTCTGAGGTGCTGCGCCTCTTGGGGCGTTATGCCGAGGCCAGGGAGTTATTATCCGGCGTCGTGATGGCGGCGACCCAGATGGGTGACAACGAATCACTGCAACTGGCCCGTTCTTACCTGGGGCGAGTATTTCGCGATGAAGGCAAACTGGCAAGGGCACTGACGGTGACCGAGTCCGTACTCGACTATGGTCTGGACAACTGGCAGCAGCGGCCGCTTGAGATTCTAAATACGCTGCTCGAATTGGGCGCGGTTTACCAGGTCATGGGCCGCCTCACGGACGCCGAAGGCGTGTTTGAGGATGCGCTTGCGGGCTTTCATGACGTACTCGGGCCTGATCATCCTTCAACCTTAGTNGCGCTGAGCAACCTGGGTCAGATCTATGAGAAGGAGGGACTGTTTGACGAGGCGGAGCCACTGTTGAAGCAGGCAGTGGCGCAATTTGAGGCGATCTACGGGACTGAGCACACTGAGTCCGCCCGTGCGCGCAGCAACCTAGCACTGCTGCATGAGAGTCAGGGCAATTTCCGCGAGGCGGAGCCTTTGTACGTTCGGACTCTGGCCCTGCTTGAGTCCAGCCTCGGCCCAGAACACACCGAAACCATCGCCATACGCAACAATCTTGCCTTCCTCTACTTCCTGATGGAGCAGTTTGAAGATGCCGAGGCCATGTTTACGACGGTGCACGATCAATGGCTGCGTCAGTTCGGAGCGGACCATCAGAATACCCTCAAAGCAGCGAATAACCTCGCAAGGGTGCAACGCCGGCTGGGCAAGCTGGTGGAAGCCGAAGGCCTCATGCTCGATACGCTTACCCGACGCACTGCCGCGCTGGGTGAAGACCATCTAGATGTGGTGCGCTCAACCATCGATCTTGGTGATCTCTACATCGACCTCGATCGNCTAGCTGAGGCTGAGGAGATTCTCACCANGGCGCTTGAACGGGCCGAATACCTGCTGGGTGAGCAGCACCCATACACCTTCGATGCGGTGAACGCGCTCGCCCGGGTCAAAGAAGCGGCAGGCAAAACTGATGAGGCAATCGAGGTTCGCGGTCTAGGCTTTCAGCGCCGGAGCGAATACTTTGACCGGCTCTTGTGGGTGACAGGTGAGAACGCGCGCGAGGGCTACCTCCGACTGCACCGCCCTGAGTTTAATGACTACGTATCGCTAATTGCTGAGAGTGCTGGGGACATTGCCGGCAAACGCCTGATCGAGGTAGCGCTCAAACGAAAGGGGTTATTGCTGAAGGTCACGAGTGAGGTTCAACANATAGCACAGCTTTCTAATGACCCCAAGTTGGCCGCAACCACGGTTGAGCTTGAAGCCGCACGCAAGGAACTTGCTTCTATGACCCTGTCCGGCCCAACGCCGGAAACCAAGGGGCGTCACACCGAAGTTCTGTATGAACTCGAACAGAAGGTGAACGAATTGCAAGGCCTCTTGGGTCGGGCGAGTGTGCGTTACCGGAGTTCTATCGCTAACGTCAGCGCGGATGCAGTCGAAGCTGTTCTGAAGACCCGTGACTCCGCCTTCATCGACTTTCTGACCTACGAAGATGACGGTGTGCCTAAGCTGATCGCCGGTCTGATGGTCTCTGAAGGGGGCGAAGTCAGCTATCACACGGTGGTGTACCCGGATCGGGGCGAACTTGAAGACGCCGTGATCGAGTACCGGTCATATATCCAAGACGATGGTGCGGATGACGACGAGATTCTGGAGATTGGGCAGATCGCACACGAGCTAGTGTGGGAACCGGTACTAGAGGTGATAGGAAACATTGAATACGTGTACCTTGTGCCTGACGGCATTCTAAATATTCTGCCCTTCAGTGCTCTTGTGGATGTGGATGAATCCTACGTGATCGAAACTCACGATCTGCATATCCTGACCTCGGGGCGCGATCTTCTGCCTAACGAGTACCGGCTGGCAGATGGCGAGTACGTCATCGTCGCAGGCCCAAACTATGACTTTGAAGACGTCGTCAGCGATGACCAGATCGAGGCTGCGCGGCGTTCAACCGCCTCGCAGCTTGGTATCCGTAGCGGCGCAGGTGGCCTGCGCGGCCTCAACTTCGAACCACTCCCGGGTGCTGAGCAGGAGGGTCGGATTATTACTGATCGCGTTGCTGAGCAGGAACAGGACCAGCAGATGTACTTCCAGGACGAGGCCCAGGAAGCGATTCTGGCGCAGCTTGCTGCGCCTCCCCAGCTGCTCCATATTGCGACTCACGGCTTTTTCCTCGAAGCGGACCATAATTTACGTAAAAGGCTGCTCAAGCTGCAGCGCGGTGCTGACCTGCACGTCCCGCCCCCCGGTGATAACCCGATGCTGCGGGCCGGGTTGGCTTTTGCCGGGATTAACTCCAACGCCGAGTTTCTGGGTGATATCGACACCGTCAATGATGGTGTTCTGACAGCCATTGAGGTGCTGGGACTGAATCTAACTGGGACACGTTTGGTTGTGCTGTCCGCATGTGAGACCGGTGTTGGTGAGATTCACGAAGGTGAGGGAGTCTACGGTCTGCGACGTTCTTTTCAGGAGGCCGGCGTTGCCGAAGTGATCAGTTCGCTCTGGGAGGTCAGTGACGCCGGGACCCAGGCCCTTATGAAGGAGTTCTATGAGCGGTTGCTCAACGGGCAGCCGGCGCGGGAAGCACTGCGCGAAACACAGCTTGCCATGATGGACTCACTTGAGTGGGGTTATCCGTACATATGGTCAGCATTCATGATCGTGGGCAGCTACGAGTCTTCAGGTTACTCCATCGAGTAATTCCATCGGCCTGCGGAAAATTCAAGGTCTTGAACCATTGGTGCACGGCCATGGTCAGGCTTTGGGCTGGGTGTCGCGTATTGAGGCGCGGCAGTAGTTGGGGGGCAATTTGCCATACGAGCGGTTAGAATCCTACGCGGCTTTGAGCTCTGCACCGGACTTGGACAGCTGTCGTGGACCCGCAGTCGAGCTAAGCATGAACAAGGCAAAGGAGCCGTCAAACTTACTGTTGAAAAGGTGAGTGAGATAGCTGTTAAAGCGCGGCCAGAAGACAGTGGTAANAAGAAAAGTNTNTGCAACTGCTGTGGAGAACTACAGACAGAAACCCAGACCGAACGAGANCGTGAGAAGGCAACTAGAGANGAACTGCTGAGAACAGACAGTGAANNGATNCATGCAAGGTTCGCAANAGGCTGAGCAGGCTNTAGAAAGTTGCGACGATCGATCAACCTACAAGCTGCCTAGGGTCCGACAACCGNCGTTCGAANNCNGAGCAAGTCAACCAGCAAAGTGATGTGCGGGCCTGCCAATGCGCGTTCCCGGGANAGGGTGTGGAGGCATACCGTAGGACAACGAGGGCAACAGGGAGACCAATGGGTTGAAACGCTGGGTCACGATGTGTGCGGGCGCGCTGATGGCGTTGCAAGCAAGCGGACAATCACTTACCGAAGCCGTGACAACTACGTTGCGCACGAATCCGGAGATACTCGCGAGCCGCTACAATGCGAGCGCGGCCGAGCAGTTGCACAAACAGGCACGGGGGGCCTACTTCCCGTCTCTTGACCTCGTGCTGGCCAGCGGTGAGGAGAACTCCAACAACACAACGACGCGAGCAGCGGGGCGTGGAGACCTTTCTATGACCCGTGAAGAAAACAGCATCCGGCTGACCCAGTTGTTGTACGACGGGGGTTATACGGGCAACCACGTGCGCCAGCAAAGTGCACTCTCTGACGCCGCAATCGAGCAGCTCTCAAGTACGAAGGAAAACACGGGTCTGACCGCGATCCAGGTCTACCTCGAGGTGCTCCGCCGGGACTCGGTTGTAGCGCTCGCGAAGGAAAACCTGCGCCATCACGATGATACTCTGACGAAGATCCATCAGCGGTTCGAGAGCGGTGTTGGAACAAAGGTTGACGTTGTCCAGACCCGCGGTCGCCAGGCCCAATCGAAATCAAATGTGTTGCTGGCGGAGCGCGATTCGGCCAACGGTCGCGCAAATTTCTATCGTGTTGTTGGTGAAAACCCGAGCAATCTGCGCGAACCCTCAGCGCCTAGTGGTCTGCCTGGAACACTGCAAGCTGCGATTGAAATCGCTATGAACGGCAATCCTGGGCTCAAAGCTGTAGAAGCAGAATTGGAGGCCGCAAGTGCGGCACGTAAGCAGGCGCGCGGTGCGTTCCATCCTCGCTTTGATCTCGAACTTGGTGCAACGCGGAATGACGACACCGATGGGTCATCGGGCCCCAACGAAGACGAAACCGCGGTCATTCGTATGACCTTGAATCTCTACCGAGGTGGTGCGGACCGGGCGCGGTCTCGGGAGACCGAGGCACGGGAGTTCGCGGCACGTGAAGCCGTAAACCATAACCGTCGCCTCGTGCAGGAGAACGTCACGGTCATCTGGAACGAGCTCGAGGACATACGCATGCGCTTGCAGTTTCTTGAAGCACATGTCAAGTCCACCGAAGAGGTGCTGGTTGTCTACAACGAGCAGCTCTCACTCGGAAAGCGAACGCTGCTCGATCTGCTCGACGTTCAAAACGAACTGCTCCGGGCAAAGGTGGCGTTGGTATCCGGGCGCTACGCGGAACGTCTTGCCGAGTACCGTGTCCTTGGTGCCATCGGCCAATTACTTGAGTCGATGGGACTCAGCAAAGTCATGTGACCCGTGGTCCCGCAACATGCTCGCACACCGTTCACCGGCCGGATCTCTCTGTCGCACCCACGAATCAAGCCCCGTGGTACGCTTGAGCATGTCGGTTTTTGTGCTGGTGTGTCGGCAGCCAAGGCCACCTAAGATCAACCCAAATAGAGAAACCGCGTCAAGACGGTTTGAAGCGAGCAGTGTATGAGCGAAGCAGTCGCGGCCGGCGAGCAGGTCACATCTGAGCGGATTGTGACGGTAGAGAACCTGAGTGTCGCGTTCAGGAGCGTGGAAGCCGTTCGTGGTGTGTCGTTCACCATCGATCGAGGTGAGACACTTGCGCTGGTTGGGGAGTCGGGGTCGGGGAAGTCGGTAAGCGCACTCTCAATTCTGCAACTCCTACCATATCCGGTCGCCTCACACCCCACCGGATCCATCGAGGTTGCCGGCGTGCAGACGATTGGGGCAGAGGAGTCTNNACTGCGTGAGATTCGCGGTAGCCGTGTCTCGATGATCTTTCAGGAACCGATGACGTCACTGAATCCGCTGCATAGGATTGAGAAGCAGATTGGTGAGATTCTGCTGATTCACCGCGGGATCAAACTAGCCGATGCGCGCCCTCGCATTTTGGAACTACTACAGTTGGTTGGTTTGCAGGAGGCCGAGCTCAAGATGAAGAGCTATCCCCATGANCTNTCGGGTGGTCAACGTCAGCGNGTCATGATTGCCATGGCCCTTGCTAACGAACCTGACCTGTTGATTGCCGATGAGCCAACTACCGCGCTGGATGTNACGATTCAGGCGCAGATCCTCGCGCTTCTAACAGACCTNCAGCAACGGTTGGGGATGGCTATGCTGCTCATTACCCACGACCTTGGCGTTGTGCGCAAGATGGCTGACAACGTGTGTGTAATGACCGATGGNGAGATTGTCGAACGTGGTGAGTGCCAGAGGGTTTTCAATGACCCTCAACATGACTACACAAAACACCTGATCGCTGCAGAGCCGAAGGGTAAGCCGCTGCCGGCAGACGTAAACCGGGACATCATGCTTGCCTGTGAAGACGTCAAAGTTCACTTCCCGCTTGGCAAGGGGTTCTTCTTCCAGCGCGAGTTTTTCANGGCTGTTGATGGAGTCTCTTTCGAAGTTTGCAAAGGTCAGACACTGGGGNTCGTAGGCGAATCCGGNTCCGGNAAAACCACCCTGGGCATGGCGATTTTGCGCCTGGTGAAGAGCATGGGTGGCGTTANGTTTAACGGGTTCCGGCTTCANGAGATGACTGCTCGCNAGGTGCGCGACCTCCGGCGAGATTTGCAAATTGTGTTTCAGGATCCGTTNGGTTCGCTGTCGCCCCGGCTGTCGATTCATCAGATTATCGAGGAGGGCCTTCTCGTCCACGAGCCGCAGATGGATGAAGATGAGCGTCGTGCAGCGGTTTCCNACGTACTGAAGGAGGTCGGCCTTTCGCCTGAATTCCTGGATCGCTACCCCCACGAGTNCTCTGGCGGACAACGACAGCGGATCGCGGTAGCGCGGGCGCTCATACTGAAGCCGCAACTGCTGGTGCTGGACGAACCCACTTCGGCACTAGATATGTCGGTGCAGGCGCAGATTGTCGAGCTGTTGCGAGATCTACAGAAAAGACACGAGTTAACCTACCTTTTTATTAGCCACGACCTAAAGGTGGTCAGAGCCCTGTCCAATCACGTCATCGTGATGAAGGATGGTGT
>PAWP01000076.1 GCA_002714125.1 Gammaproteobacteria bacterium | reverse complement strand
CCTGATCAGGCGTAATCTGGTCTGATGGCATGTTGGGTCAGCGCTGCCATATAACATGTGCCCTCTGATGTCTCCCCCTCCCGATCCATGTCCCTAAAGTGGTTTCCGATCATACTTGTGATGTTGGTCGTCACTCTGGTCAGCCCTGCTTCCCTGGCGGCCGAGTCCTGCCCGGACGATGAGTTTGGGCGCCGCGAGTATCGAGAACACGGATGACGCGCCGGCAGATTCGCCAAAGATCGTAACGTTGCCCGCATCGCCACCATAGTCGCCAATGTTGTCGCGCACCCATTCGAGCGCAAGGATCTTATCCCGCTGGCCATTGCTCTCAACGCCCGCCCATGCCTCACCCAACGCGGAGACCCCCGCATACCCGAGCAGCCCTAGGCGGTAATTGATGGTCACAACTACCACGTCCCCTTGGGCGGCCAGTCGCGAGCCGTCATAGTCGTTGCCGGAACCTTCGTAGTGGCTACCGCCATGAATCCAGAAGAGCACAGGACGATTCTCGCCCTCTGCCCCCATTGTCCATATATTGAGAACAAGGCAATCTTCAGACATTTGCTGGTCACCTTCACCAAGCACGCTGCCCAAGCCGCCCGTCTGCGGGCAGCGACGACCGTGCGTCGTTGCATCAAGCCGCTGCTCCCAGCCCCCATACGGCTCGGGTCGCCTGAAACGCAATGGCCCCTCCGGCGCCTTGGCGTAGCGAATCCCGAGGAACTGCAGCGTGTCGTTGCGGCGCAGGCCCGTAATAGGCCCAAGTTTTGTATCGAGTCTGACCTGCTCAAGCGGCGGCTCAGAACCGCAGCCAGCCAGTACAGCCAGTAAGGCTGCCAAAATTAGGTTTCTCAATTGCACATCTTCTCCTTTAGCGCCTGCTGCGCGATCTAGAAGGCGGTGACGACTAACGCACAAACGCTGCGTAACGGTCGAGTCCCCGCAGCGTTTCGCTTTCCCCCTCCGGCGGCACCATCAGAATGACTCATTCTGGCCGGGTATCGCGGAACCGTGCAACGACTTAATCTTTCAGTGGCGGCACCAAGGCCGAGATGGAATCCAGGTCGCACCCCGTTTCGATCGCGAGTCAGCCCAGGGTGGCAATACCAAAGACTACCGAGTTAAGGTTTCTCGCCCGCGACAGCCAGCCGATCAGTCACCGACGCTGCATGGGCACCGACCATAAATCCGTCGGGTTCGTCGGAGAAATACCCAATCAGCACCCGGTCAAAGCCGCCATCCTCATGGATCCGCGCGGTCTCAGCAACAACGGTCGGGTCGAAGGGTCGCCCCTCTGCGCTGACGAGTTCGGAAGATACCCGTAGGGCAATCCCATCTCTACCGGCACATAGGCTCCTACCTGCTACACAACAGCAGCAAGCATAAGCCAACACCGCGGTAGTCGTGCGGCCGCGGCAGTGGCCATACCGAACCATGCCTGGCCGCCCCAGGTTGACGGGCTCACCACACCGCTGGAATAGTCGACCGACCAATCAATTTTAAGGATACGCCATGACCCCTTTAGCTACCCCGGCACGCAAAGTTGTGGAAGCCTTTGGCGACTGTGATTCGCTCGCGTCGATGTACACGCCGGACGTGAGCTGGCGCCTCAACCACTCACTCGCAGCAAATATTGCCGGTCCCCATCAAGGCAAAGACGCGGTCTGCGCGTTTAACCAGGCGGTGTTCACCAAGTTCTATGAGCCCGGCTCAGTAAGCGTGGAGATCCTTGACGAAATCGGCGATGAAGCCTCGAGCGTGGTGCGTTTCATCTTCAGAGCCGCGAGCCGGCGCGGCCATGCGTACGCGGTGGAATACGTGCTCTTTGCCAAAACGACCAACGGACTGGTCCATGAGGTGGTCGAGTTGTTGGACAGCCACGCATCCAACGAGCAACACCAGGGGAATGCGGTCGGAGTTCCGCCGGCCTGACCCCAGTGCAGACTATGACCGATCAGGACACCGTTNACCGTAANTACAGCGANATCGGCGGTTATGGCTGCGTGCCCGACGGCATACAAGTATTTGCNCTCATCNCANGATCGGGCAACTGATGCCGCNCCGCTCGCAGNCATGCCGCCAGAGCTTTATTTCACTGAGGCCAGCGCCGCTTCCAGCGAGCCGTGATTGATCACGTGCGCGACTCGCTCAGCCATCATGTACGTAGTCGCNTGGGTATTTGCCCTTGGGCAATCGGGCATCAGGCTCGCGTCCACAACNCGCAGCCCTTCAATGCCCAGAACACGGCCTTGTTCGTCACACACCGCTTCCGGGTCCGCCGGATCACCCATCCGACAAGTACTACTCTGGTGATGCGATGTAATGACATTGTGAGCAACCCAATGGTCAATCTCCGCATCCGTCGCCTCGGCATCAAGCTCCTCGGGAGGCGGAGAGATGGCGCCCTCGATCACCGAAGCCATCTCATCCGATNCCATAAGCCTGAAGACGAGGCGCACCGCCTCACGCAGTCGCAAGCGATCAGAAGGATCGCTCAGCCATCCCATCTCAATCTGCGGCATCGACTCAAGGTCGGGTCCGTCCACGCGCTTCGGCGGCAAACCCAACCTGCCAGAGCTCAGTTCCAGCATCAGGGTAGGAATCATGACGAACATCCGGTGCCCCGACGAGTTATGGCTATTCAGACGCTCGGCCTCCCCTACCTGGCTCTGCATGGGACCGAGGTAGAACAGCATGTCGTTTAGCATCGGTTCGGTGCCGGGCAGGGGTGCAGCCGTGTAGCGTAGGTGCATCGGCATCGGATGCGCAGAACCATCGGTGTTGTTTGGTTCGATGTCCTCACGCATGCGAAAACTCATCGGCAGCGCCACGTGATCGCGCAGATTTAAACCGACTGGTAAATCAGCAATTGGTGTTACCCCTGCTGCTTCAACCTCAGCAGCAGGTCCCACTCCTGAACGGAGCAGAATATGAGGCGAACCGATGGCTCCACCACACAGGATGACTTCGACACGTGCCCGCAGCAACTCGCCGTTCCCAAGTTCCACACCGATCGCCCTGACCGCACCGTCATCGACTTCGAACAGCACACGCACCACCTCACAATTGCCTCGAATCGATAGGTTGGTCCGGGACCGCGCTTCGGCAATGAAAGTCAGTGCCGAACTCTGGCGTACCCGATCCACATTGTTTAGCGCAAGCGAGCCGACTCCGCCTTCCGTTCTGGGTGCATTGTTGTCNGCGCAATCGGCGAAACCGGCAGCAATGCATGCGTCGCGCCATGCTTCATCCGCCTGCCGCCACTCCGAACGCTTGTGGCGCCGGACCGTGACCGGTCCACGGTTGCCGTGATAGACCTCATCGCCATGGTCGAGGTCNGTCTCCACTGAGTTGAAGAAGGGCAGCACAGCGTCCCAGTTCCAGCTCTTGCAGCCGAGTTCGCCGCTCCAGTAATCAAAGTCTTCCGCTGTGCCACGGACCCACATCTGACTGTTCACCGAGGTGGTGCCACCCAACACACGCCCCCTTGGTAAATCAACCGCGTGGCGTTCATCACCCTCACCCGTGTAGCCAAAGAGGCCACCGCGANGGTCGTAGGCGGTCTCCGTACCCAACGGATTATCCGAATCCGGATACCAGTGGTGCCCACGCACCTCAGCCGGCCCACCGTTACCCGAATTGCCATAGCCATATCGAATAGCATTCGGCAGGCCTTCGTTGTCNCCNGTCTGCTGATGATCACGGCCAGCCTCCANCAGTAGGACTTGCTTGGCTGAATCCTGCGANAGNCGCGCAGCCATAACCCCGCCAGCTGCACCCGCNCCCACGATAATGTAGTCGGCGTCCATTTTGTTTCCCCAAAGCAGGTACATCCTGCAGCCAGATCAAGTTTTATCATAACGCGGCGGGGACCGGTCCAACGAACCCAGATTGCGCACAGGTCGGCGCCGATTGACACTTGTATTGGCGTGTGGCGCAAGCTGGCACACGTCCCAGCCCACCAACAAGAGAGGCCATCGAGAATGCCAGGACGATCAACCGAGCCCCCGGTCATCCTATGGGGCGCGCCCCAGTCGTTATTCACCGGTCGCGCGCGCAGCTACTTCATCAAACAGGGCATCGTTTACAAAGAGCGGCTGATCGCGGAGCCGCATTTTCGTGACACTGTAGTGCCAAAGGCGGGCGGCCGGATNAGCATGCCAACNGTCGAACTGCACGATGGCACCGTAATTCGCGACAGCGTGGCCATCGTTGATCACTTCGAAGCCCAACTCGGCCACACTGCGAAACCGCCGGGCCNGCGCCAACAGTTGGTCAGCCTGCTATTCGATGTTATTGGCGCGGAGGGTCTACTTCGCCCGGCCATGCATTANCGCTGGAACTTCGACGACACCCAGCGAGAATTTCTNCGCTTTCACTTCCGCACCATCATCCCAGGTAACCGTATTGAGGATGCGGACCGCCAAATGCAGCACATACGCACTAGGGTGAACCCGGAATGGGGCCTTACCGAAACCGCCATACCGTTGATCGAAGAACTGTATCTAGGATTTCTGTCCCGCTTTGATGCCCTNCTTGCAAAGCAACCGTACCTGCTAGGAGGANTACCATCGGTTGGCGATTTTGGCCTGATCGCGCCTTTGTATGGACATCTAGGACGTGACCCGATCCCACGGACGNTGATGCAGACTTATGCGGTCAGGGTGTTCCGCTGGATGGAGCGCATGAATTCACCTGAGCCCGNTACCAGTGAATACCCCAATTACCCGCATCAGTTTCTCTGCAACGATGAGATACCNGACGAATTGGTTAATCTACTGCAACACATCGCAACCGATTTCATGCCGGAGACAATAGCTGCGCAGGCCGCAATCAATCGGTGGCTGGCCAGCCACGACGTTCGCTCGCAGAGCGAGTGTAGACGTTACGCCGGTAACGCCATCTTCGAGGTTGAGGGTGTAACACTCAGAACGAAGGCCCAACCCTTCCGCTTCTACCTGCTGCAGCGCCTACAGCATTGGTTTGACTCAATGCAAACAGCTGATCAGGAGTCCGCGCGTGCACTGTTGATCAAGTGTGGAATGATTCAGCTTCTCCAACTGCGACTGGATCGCGGTATCGGGCGGCGGAACAACCTCGAGGTCTGGCTCGACTGAGCTAACTCAGAGCATCAGCCTCGCACCGCCAAGCGCAAACTCCCCACCACCTGAGTAGAACAGATATAGCACTCCCTGATCCTCGAAAACAGCAGGATCACGAAGCTGGTGAACGCGTTCGAGAATAGCGCCGCGTTTGGAAGCCAGCACCGGTTCGTCGACACCCTCCCAGGGCTGCTCGGGAGAAGCCACGAGCTCACTCGCGTTTTCCTGCCAATGTCGCCAGTCGCCGGTCATAACGATAGTCGCATGGAGGATCGATTCCGGCGCATCGTGAGCCTTGGTATAGAAGACATGGAGCGTGTCGCCACGCTGCAGCACAGCAGAATGACGCATGTCCTTGTTGAACAATGTGGGGCCAGGCTCAAAGTTNGACAGACCGTCCTCCGAGCGCAGTAACAGGCCCGGCATCGCAAGCGCATACCACGCGTCAGGGCGGCGGAAGACCCGAAAGTAGCTCGGCCCGAGCAGTTCCTCACGCACATCGAAGCGTATCCCATCACGCGAGGTCGCAACCCGGGTCAACTGCCGACCATCACTGTGCCAACCGTGGAAATACATGCGTATCTCATGCAGATCATCAATGATGTGAACATCGGGAGAGGCGATATGGGCGTAGAAAAAATCGGGTACGCCGCCAGGCCGGCTGATTGGGAAGAACGAGTCCTGCAGATGCAGTGCACCGGGCTCGTACACACGATACGGCCCCTCGACTGCATTCGCCCAGGCCAGCCGAATGGTCTCGCCCTCATGGTGCGCAAAATAGAGGTAGTAACGACCCAGCGGATTGTTCACCCATTCGGGTACGCGGATAACCGAAGGTCCGTTAACGTTCTCTTCAAGCCCGACACCCCCTCCTACTTCGAGGAGGGGGTTTGTGCTAAACCGACTGATGGACACACTCATTGTTCGCTCCCGCGTTTCAAAAACGCCGCTAAAGAAAATAGAAGCTCTGGCTTCATCGACGGCCATCTCCGTCAGCAACGGCCCCAGTGACGCAACAACAGCAACTATTGCCGCCGCTCCCGGATGTGAGTCCAGCCCCGACCCGGATGGACGTGCTGGCGGGCATAGCGCATGCGAATCTCGGCAAACGCCCCACCGTCTACAACATCACGCTCAGGATTGGCCGTGTCCCGGATCACGAAGTCCGCTTCAGTCGGCGCACAAGCCATAGAGTTCGGCGTCCGCTCGGGTGTGTAGCTTTCGGGCGCCTCATCCACGTTGTTAGGAACACCTATCGGGGCGTAACGCAGATCCATGCTCCAGCGAGTCGTTGACGAAACGTTGTCGAACGTTGCGTGGGGAGTCATGTTGGTCAGGAACAGTACGTCTCCGGCCCGCATCTCGACCGGAACCGGATCAGCCTCAGGCAATAGATCCTCCGGTATCCAGATGTAATGGTCCTTGCGCCCGAAGTAGTGTGGCAATACGGACTGCTCAAAACGCCATGGATAGACATACATACAGCCATTCTCGATCGTCGCGTCCACCAGCGGCACCCAGCACGTCACGATCAGGTGTTGATCACAGTGAGGCAGCATGTAGCCGGCATCCTGATGCCAAGGCACTTCACCGGGGAAATAAGGTTTCGTCCGGCCCTTGTCCCAAAGTGGGATCTTGCCCCTGATGCGGAAAGTCGAACTACCAATTATGTCATTCCCAACCAGGGAGCTTACGCAATCCAGCACAGGCTCGTGGCGGATGCAGCCAAGCAGCGCATCCGCAACAGGTATAGCGTCATTCGCAATCCCGGCATGCTCGACCCGGCCCGCGAGAAACAGGTCTTGCATCGCTGCCAGGACACGCCGCTGAGCAAGACTTTCGTCATCGAGGGCATGCACCACGCGCCCCAGGCGAGTGGAGAACGGCTCGGCACGACAAGCCTGTACTTCCTGCATCGCACCCGTCGCGATGAGCGCATCACATTCGGCATCGAGTGCCGCCGTAATGGCATTGCGCAGCGGAGTCAGCTCGGGCTCAGCGTATAGCCCACGCTTCAGCAGAAATCCCTGTTGGGAAAATGTCTGCTGCTCGGCCTGATCAAAGCCGGCCATTGCGGGCTCCACGCCGTTGCATGGAGGTGTCCGTCATGCGTCTCGCCAGATCGGGCCCCGGTCCCGCACGGGATCCAGCATAGACCAGTCGCCCTGGGGCACATCGAATCCTTCCGGAAACGGTGGACGCGCTTCCATACCAAGCGACTCCATGACCCGCGGATCGCGGTAGTAACACTGCACGGTGATGCTGATCAGCACGCGGTAGAACAAAGGAGCCTCCAGCCTCGTCGCCTCGATAAGCTCCCTGCGGGTTGCTGCTTCGAGCTCGGCAAAGGGCGCACCATGAGACTGCTCCGCCTGTGCCACGAGTTCGGTGAGACCTGCCTGCAAGAGTTCTGCATGCTGGCGGGCAGTGCTGCGAATGTCCGCCATGATCGTCTCGTCATCTGCGCCCGGAATGCCGTATTTCGCACTCGCGGGAATCATCATAGCGACAAGCGAAGCAAGCGCGCTTGCATGTGGCTCTGACAGCGAGCTGTCGGTTGCAATCGTGCTCATATCTGAAATGTCTCCCCGGCACTAATCAGTGGCCTGGCTTTGGAATCAGTCAAACAGGTTGGCAAGGCGCTTCTTCATCTGATCAGCAACATAGAGCGCCAGGGCTTGGATCGTCTGCGTGGGATTAACCCCCGCTGAGGTCACAAAAATACTGCCATCGACAATGAACAGATTCTTGACGTCGTGGCTACGGCCCCACTCGTTCACCACCGAAGTTTTCGGGTCGGTGCCCATCCGCGCGGTGCCCAACAGATGCCACCCGCCGGCAGCGATGGGCGATTCCACCATGACATCGTAGGCTCCCGCTGTTTTAAGTAGCTCGGTTCCACGCTCAACCGCAAAGTCGAGCATCTTCTGACTGTTCTCCGACAGCGTGTATTCAACTTTAGGAGCGGGGATGCCATGGGCGTCCAGCAGTTCGGGATCGAGCGTCACCCGGTTGTGCTCCTCGGGCAGGTCTTCACAGATAGCCGACATACCGATGATATGGTTAAACATCCGGCGATAAGCATCGTGGTGGTCATCCCCCCAGGGAATCCGGCCAGACAGCATCCCGCCAAGCGCTGTTGCCACAGGCCGGCTACCCCGGTGCAGTTCGAGCGTAAACCCGCGCACATAACCGCGGTTGAGGTCCGTCTCGTAGAACTCTTTGCTCCAGAGCGACAAGGGCGGCCCGCGATACCCATCCATCTCGTCTTCACAGATGCCCTGGATGTTGGCATAGGGGTGGAACATTAGGTTCTTGCCAACCAGCCCACTCGAATTAGCAAGCCCCTCAGGGAAGGCAGTCGAAGTTGAGTTCAGCAGCAGACGCGGCGTTCCCACTCCGTTGCATGCCATCACCACCACCTCAGCTGGCTGAAAGACCTCCTCGTCATTTTCATCGTAGTAGATAACACCCGAGGCCATCCCCTTCTCATTGACCGTGATCTCGCGCACGCGACAGCGAGTACGTACCTCAACCCCCGCGCGCACCGCATGGGGCCAATAGGTGACATCCGTGCTGGCTTTTGCCCCCTGCGCGCACCCGGAACCGCAAGCACCGAGGTTGATACAGCGTGCACGACCGTCGTAGTCGGTGGTTGCAATCGCGACGTCGGACGGCCACCAGTGCCAGCCAAGCTCGTTGAAAGCCTTGCCAAAGGCTTCACCGGAACGGCCCATTGGCAATGGGGGCATCACAGACTGTTTCGCAGGGTATGCAGGATCACCCGACAATCCCGACACACCCATCATCCGGTCGTTTTCCACGTAGAAGGACTCGAGCGTTTCGTAGTTGATCGGCCAGTCGTCGCCCACGCCATCGAGTGATCGGACCCTGAAGTCCGACGGGTGCAGGCGTGGAAAGTGACCCGCGTAAAGGACAGTCCCGCCTCCAACGCCGTTGAAATTTGCTACCGCGATAGGTGAATTCGCGTCATTGATCGGGTAGTCCGTGTCGCGGTTGCGCCTGTTCGGGCTGATGCTCATGTCGGTGAACGCACGGGACTCCCAGTCCATGCCACTGCTGGGGTATTCCTGCGGATTCATCCAGTCGCCCTGTTCGAGGCAAACAATGCGCATTCTGGTCTCGGCCAGACTCCAGGCCAGCGCGGCGCCAGAAGCTCCGGCGCCAATAATCAAGACATCAACGGGTTCCTGACTCAAGACGGCTCCTTGCTACGCTGGCGAACGGGCAATATACGCCCTTCGCCGGCCCACTGTTAACCGGCGCTAACAGAACCCGATGGATCAGTCTGCTACACCATTGCGGATGATGCGCCTCTCAGTCAGGTTTGCCAGCGCCCGCTTGCGATCAGACAACGCGACCAAACCNCTTTGCAATCGGGACTACGAAAAGCTGGCGCTCTTGCCAAACAGCTCAGCTATCTTGTTATACCGGTAGCCTTCTACGCACTAAAGCCACTCCATCATACGTGCATCAGTCGTACGCGCTGCAGTGCCCGAAACACATCGAAACTACCGTCCTAGCCTGATTCAAAGTTTTCGGGCTCTGCCCTCTCAGCAACCCGACGACTATGGCAGGGTGAGCGCAACAACATACAGTAGCGATTTACCGCGATCCTGCGCTCCCGGCGCGTAAAACTTCCTGGATCATGCAGCGTCCCGGTCCGGATAAAGACGTCAATAAAAGGTGTCCTGAGCAACTTCTTCGTCACGTACGCATCGCCCAGAATCCAACTTGTCATGGTCCGGCAAGCCGCTCGAATACCTAGCTCTGGGCACCACGGTCACCCTGCTGCGACCGGCGCAGGGTCAGGGATGGAACCGCGACATCAGCAATGCCCATACCCATTGGATGCACCGAGGCAGAAAAAGGTCGTGACCGGGTGCAACTTCCTGACGAGCACACAAACCAGCCTTTATTGTCGACCTTCGCCCCGTCTTGTAGGGTGTGCTAAGACTTCTCAGAAATTTGGCAGACCCTATGCACGACCTGGTCATCAGAAACGGCACAGTCGTCGACGGCAGCGGTTCCAAGCGCTACACGGGTGACGTCGCCATCGACGACGACAGGATTGTCGAGGTAGGTTCTGTCTCCGGCCGCGGTAAGCGGGAAATCGACGCTGACGGCCTGCTTGTGACGCCTGGCTGGGTCGACATTCATACCCACTATGACGGTCAGGCCCTGTGGGATCCCTATCTCACACCATCATCTTGGCATGGCTGCACAACCGTAGTTATGGGCAACTGCGGGGTTGGCTTTGCACCCGTTGCCATGGGCCGCGAGGACTGGCTTATCGAACTAATGGAAAGTGTCGAGGACATTCCGGGTGCCGCGCTGTCAGAAGGCATCGACTGGGGTTGGGAGAGCTTTGGTGGTTACCTCAATGCGCTCGATCGTCTGCAGCGAGCCATCGACATTGGGACTCAGGTGCCCCACTGCGCCGTGCGTGCCTATGTCATGGGTGATCGCTGCCTGTCCGAAACAANGGCAGCGCCGGAAGACATCGAGGCCATGGCCGATATAGTCAGGGACGGTCTCCGCGCTGGAGCCCTTGGCTTCTCTACTTCGCGTACNGCAGTGCACCGCACTAAAGACGGCGATGTGGTGCCCGGCACCTATGCCGGCGAAGAAGAACTCTATGGCATCGCACGCGGTATGCAGGCAGCCGGCCACGGCGTGCTCCAGATGGCTTCAGATCTTGGCGAACAGGACGGCGATCTGCGATGGATGACGAACCTTTCCCGCGATTACGGCATACCCGTCAGCGTCAATGTATTCCAGGGTGACAGCGACCCAACCAGCTACCGCCGCGTGCTCGCGGGCATGGCGGCCGCAGACGCAGAAGGTGCACGGCTTTCAGCGCAGGTGTCCGGACGTACAGCTGGCCTGCTGATGTCGCTTGACGGGGGGCTGCATCCCTTCCAGAGCAAAACNGCCTACCGTCGAATCCGCGACCTACCTCGTTCGGAACGANTGGCAGAAATGCGCAAGCCCGAGGTTCGCGCAGCCATCCTTGAACCAGACAACCGCCCCCTTTCTGCACAAGCGAAGNTGTTGCTGCAGGGCTGGCACAAAATGTTCGAACTGGGCGACCCGCCCAACTACGAACCGGAACGCTTAGAGTGTTTTGCAGAGCGCGCAAAGCGGGAAGGCACCACGCCGGAGGCGCTTGCTTATGACGCCCTCATGGCCTTGGATGGCGCAGGGCTCATCTACTTCCCGCTGCTGAACTACTCCGACTATANNCTCGATCCTTCCTACGAGATGATGCAGGCACCCAACACTCACTTTGGCGGTTCTGACGGCGGCGCGCACTGCGGCGTGATCTGCGACGTGAGCCTACCGACACACAACCTTGCGTACTGGAGCCGGGATCGTAGCCGCGGTGCGCAGCTGCCTATAGAGTTCATTGTTCATAAACAGACCATGGGCACGGCCAACCTGCACGGCCTCAACGATAGAGGACGGTTAGCGGCAGGCTATCGGGCCGACGTCAACCTGATCGATTTCGACGCGTTGGGACTCGATTCGCCAAGAATCGCCTTNGATCTACCAACCGGCGCNCGCCGGCTCATACAGGGCGCNACGGGCTACCGTGCAACGCTGAAGAACGGTATTCCCATATTCGAGAATGGTGAAGCTACAGACGTCTTCCCGGGTTCACTGCTGCGGGGCCCCCAGACTCTATAGACCTGCATATGCCCCACCCTCCCCGCAGGGGCNGTGGNGGCAACCNCTCCTNACGNCGGTTAGTGAGTATAGTTCGGCGTATGTCCACGGCTGACTCTAATGCCTCTCCGCACCATGCTCTGCCCTGGCTTTTGATCGCACTCATGCTCATGACTGCGCCTGCTATTGCAGACCCGCTGGACGACGAACGCAGGCAGCACGCTGCCAACACCGGCTGGCCCCGCGCATGGTTTGAACCGCCCGCTACGGCGAGCGCGACTGGTATCACAAGCTTCAAGGAAAGTCCCTACTTCNGTATCTACGATCTGCCACCGCTGCAGTCACGCCTGCCANCCGACCCGATTGTCATCGAACCGTATGCAGAAACCGGGCGCCACGGCGGGAAGGCGATCATCACCCAGGGCGACAGTTGGCAGTTTTTCAATTGGGAACCTGCACTCACGTTTGCCGCNGACATGCGCACTTTGCTGCCAAACCTCGCCCGTGCCTGGACGGTCAGCGCCGATGGCAAGNTAACCACAATCTTCCTGCGTAAAGGTATCCGGTGGTCGGATGGCGAACCCTTGACGAGCGATGACTTCGTTTTCTCGTTTGACCGGATCTGGATGGACCCGGACATGTCACCGGTGACCTCTCGCCTGATCCTGGGAGGTCGAATCGAGAAGGTTGACGATATGACTTTCCGTTACGTGTTCCAGGAACCCAACCCACTGTTCGTCAACTTCCTCGCCCAGCGCCACGACTTCGTTGACCCAGCTCATTACTTCNAGCAGNTTCACCCCCGCACCGCAGACCCCGTCGANGTCGAGTCGCGGATGCAGGAGATGGGCTTCGTGACCTGGATGGCCATGATCAGTGCCCTGCGTGGCGCGTCGATTGANGAGAGCATTGAAGTTCCTACGCTGCGGGCGTTCCAACTCACTAGCCGCACCCCCACNATGCTGCGCTTCGAGCGCAATCCGTACTACTTCAAGGTGGACCCCCGCGGGCAGCANCTACCCTACATCGATACCATCGACGCTGAAGCCATTCTGGACAATGCGGAAGTGGTTACAGCAAAGGCTGCAACAGGCCAACTCGATTTCGCCGCCTATACTCTACGTACGCAGGACATCCCCCTGCTCAAGCTCGGCGANCGCACCGGATTGATTGACGTCCATATTTGGCGACGTTTGCATACCAGCGATGTAGTAATCCAGTTCAACTTCAACGTCAACGATCCGCAATTGCGCGATTTNTACGGAGACCTGCGGTTCCGNAAAGCACTTTCCCATGCGATTGATCGCAAGGAAATGAATGANATTATCTACTTCGGTCGAGGGACACCCAGTCAAATCACCGTGCACCCAAGCAGTCGATGGTACAAGGCTGAGTGGGCGCGTACGCATATGGAGTACAACCCCGACCGATCNCGGGCACTGCTTGACGACATCGGAATTCTGGATATCACCGGCGACGGCCTCCGGGAGTATGCCGATGGGACGCCGCTCATCATCACCATGGAGTTTCTCGATTTCGAAACGCCCAAGGGCATCTCCATGGAGCTGATATCAAACTATTGGCGAGCCATCGGAATAGACCTCCGGATCAAGCTCGTCGACCGCAGCCTGCAGTCTGCCCGGGCGCAGGCCGGGCAGATGCAGATGTCGCTCTGGCATGGCGGCCGGGTGACAGACATTCTGTTTCCACTTACACCAGACTGGTGGGTACCCCGCACAACCGGCTGGTGGGCTTCGATGTGGAACGACTGGGCTCGCCATTACCAGACCAACGGCAGGATCGGCGAAGNGCCACCCCCGATCATNCAGGACCTGCAGTACTTGACCGATGAACTGCGGACCTCAATCGATCCAGCGCGACGCTTGCAGGCGGGCCACTACCTGCTGCGTACCGGTGCAGAAAACCTGTGGACCATCGGCACGGTGGGCCTTGCGCCCCATCCTGTCGTCGTTAGCGCGCGGCTACGGAACGTGATCCCGAACGGCACTTGGGGTTGGGATAACCGCTGGACCATGGCATATCACCCGGCCACCTGGTACCTGGACGATGAATCCGCTTCAATCAACACGCGTCTGCCGAGCGAGTGATTTTTTGACCTGGAACGCCAGGCTGATAGCTCGACTCCTACTACTGCGATTGGCGTCAAAGGATCGAATGACTTACGAATTCATCGACAAAATCAATCCACGAGTGCGTCTGATCGACAGCGTACCACTATCTCTGGAATCCTCGCGTAGATGAGATGGTGACCATCAATTTACGTAGGGCCTTACCAGTTTTCTGGCTTACGTGCCCGCGAAGGGCAAGTACGTATACCGCTTCTCTGCTGCGAGTCAGCGACGGATCATGTGCCGTACATCGACCTAGCTTAGGTAGCTGGCGCGGCAGCCTAGACCTGGATAGTGTTTTGAAGCAGTCCCCCGCTGAAAAACCAAAGCGTCACCGCACTGGCAGCAGCTCCTACAGCCTCACCTATTATGCCGAGCGCGTTCCAGTCCGTCAGGATAACCCTTTGCTCGGCGCCTTTATCGAGGGTGATTAAGAGAACCTCTCAAAAGCCCACCAGTCGCGAAAAACGATCTCGATGAAATGCCTGGTTGCCAAGGAGATTCTCAAGCACCCGCGCACGCTTTAGGTAGAAACCCGCATCAAACTCGTCGGTCATCCCGATCCCCCCGTGAATCTGGATCAACTGGTTCGACATGTGATGCAGGAACTCACCCGTACGGCACTTCGAAAGCGAGACCATTTGGGCAGCGTCATCCGCTTCCGCATCGATGGCCTGCAGCGCACCTTCCATACACGAGCGTGCCAGTTCCATTTCGGTGAAAAGATCAGCAGCCCTATGCCCAAGCGCCTGGAACGAGCCAATGACTTGACCGAACTGTACCCGCGTCTTCAGGTACTCGAGCGCCATGTCAAAAGCCTGGGAAGCGGTGCCGAGCATCTCGGCTGCAATCCCCGCCCGGGCCTTATCTAGTATGATCTCCAGCGCTGCATAACCCTCGTCGAGGCTGCCCATGAGCGCAGACTGCGGCACCTCAACTCCCTCAAACGCAAGGTTTGCGTAGCCTCTGCTGTCAACGGCTACCAGCCGTGTCCGACTAAGTCCTGGGGCATCGGCGGGCACCAGGAACATGCTGATGCCTTGGGTCTCACCCGGTTGCCCAGAAGTACGTGCGGCAACCACAAACGAGGTTGCACTCATACCTTCAAGCACAAAGGTCTTCGCACCGTTCAACGTAAAGCCGACCGGACCAAGTTCGGCGCTAAGCGCGGTGCCCACCGGGTCATGCCTAGGACCTTCATCTATTGCCAACGTTACAATCGCCGAACCATCCGCAATATGGGGCAGGACCGTCTGCCTTTGTTCATCCGAGCCCACTTCAATGATAGCGCCAGCACCCACCAGTGCCGATGCCACCAGAGGCGACGCCGTCAGCTGCCGACCGATTTCTTCAAGAACAAGACCAAAGGTGAGATACGAAAGCCCCGCCCCTCCGTATTGTTCGGGCACAATCATACCGGGCCAGCCCAGCCCCACAATCTCAGTCCAGATTGCTGCGTCAAAACCGGCTTCTACGCCGCTGTCTCGCATTGCGCGAAACTCCTGCACGGGAGCCTGTTCGCTTGCCCAGGCTTTAGCCTGATCACGGATTAGGGTTTGTTCTTCATCAAGTGCGGCCATTGCTCTAATCTCAGCCCTTCTGAGTGGTTTCTGGAAGGCCAAGGATGTTCTTGGCAATGATATTCTTCTGGACCTCGAAGGAGCCGCCGT
>PAWP01000075.1 GCA_002714125.1 Gammaproteobacteria bacterium | reverse complement strand
GCCTCAGCGAAGCGCGCGTCAGAAAGCAGACCATCCGATTCAAGCCGATCGAGCACCGCAGCGATCATCTCTGGCCCGACCAGTGCGGCGCCGCCATCCAGCACTAGTGGATAGGTCTCAAGTGCCCGATCCACACGCGCTTGCGCGGCTCTCTTTGCCATGCGAGCACGGCGACGCTCAAACCTTTGCTCTAGTTTTTGCGCCAGTTCTGATTTCGAGTACTCCCGACCAGCAAGCAAGTCCATCGCGGCATGCCGCACGTCGGCCTGACTTAACGGCTCTTGCTCGTCAGAGGTTCGAAACCGGCGTGTGGTTAACATCCTGCTCCTCCTCATCCGTGGTGGCGTCATCAGCACCTAGCAACTTGGCACGAATCGCCGTTTCGATCTCCTGGGCGATTTCCGTGTTCTCTGCAAGAAACTCAGAGGCGTTCTTTTTGCCCTGCCCTATGCGGTCAGTTTTGTAGCTGTACCATGCACCCGCTTTTTCAACGAGCCCGATTTGGACTCCGAGATCAATAACCTCCCCAAGCCGATAGATGCCTTTGCCATAGAGGATCTGGAATTCACATTGCTTGAACGGAGGTGCCACTTTGTTCTTAATCACCTTGACCCTAGTGTCATTTCCTACCACCTCATCACCGTCCTTAATTGCGCCGATGCGGCGAATGTCCATCCTGACCGAGGAATAGAACTTGAGGGCGTTGCCGCCAGTTGTTGTCTCCGGCGAGCCAAACATCACCCCGATTTTCATCCTGATCTGGTTGATAAACACCACCAGCGTATTGGAGTTTTTGATGTTGGCGGCCATCTTCCGCAATGCCTGGCTCATCAGGCGAGCCTGAAGGCCCACGTGGTGGTCCCCCATCTCTCCCTCTATCTCTGCTTTAGGAGTAAGCGCTGCAACCGAGTCGACAATCACAACATCAACCGCACCCGAACGCACCACCATGTCGCAGATCTCAAGAGCCTGTTCGCCCGTGTCAGGCTGAGAGATCAGCAGGTCATCGATGTCCACACCAAGGTTCTGTGCGTAGAGAGGGTCAAGCGCGTGTTCAGCATCGATGAACGCGCACGTACCACCGCCTTTCTGACACTCGGCGATCACCTGCAGCGTCAAGGTGGTCTTACCGGAAGACTCTGGGCCGTAGATTTCAACAATCCGGCCCCTGGGCAGCCCCCCAATCCCAAGTGCGATATCTAGGCTGAGTGACCCTGTCGAAATGGAAGGAATACGCTCCTGTGGCGTATCACCAAGGCGCATCATTGCACCCTTGCCAAACTGCCGTTCAATCTGAGCGAGTGTTGCGCTGAGCGCTTTCTCTTTGTTGGCGTCAATGTTTGCGTCGCGCTTGCTGTCGACTTGTACCATGGATGATCCCCTTGATTTGAGTTTATGAGCTGGTTTTAAGTTGACCGTCAGGTGTACGCTAGTGTTGCGCACGGTGTTGTGCGAAGGTCGGTGAAGGCGTCTACAGGGTTAGTGCCGCCGCGGCGGGTCCGGTTCACGCTGAGATGACGCCCGAAGCGCAGATCGGACCGTACAGCAAGCTGACACCCAGAGGATTGGTTACGTAGCCTATGTATTCCCGCACGATCAGATGCCCCCTGCCCATTCACTATGCCAAGTTCCCACTTAAGCCGGACTTTCACACGCACCCAGCACAAACTGAACTTCCCGATTGAACCTTGCGCTTCCAGATCACAGACCAATGTGCTGATTAGTATAAAGACCCCAAGCCGACACCACTGTACATTTGAACAGTAATTATTTCACAGTTGCTTCAATTGACCAAGACATTCAGGCATAGCAGCCGGACCACCTGTCGCGTTTTCAGGCACATATCCGAGGCGTACGCACCCACGATAGCGCGAGGGGACAGGCCTTGAACAACGCGCTTGCGGAACATACCCCGATGATGCGGCAATACCTCGGGATCAAGTCGCAGCACCCAGACACACTGCTGTTCTATCGCATGGGTGATTTCTACGAACTGTTTTTTGAAGACGCCGCCCGCGCTGCGGAACTCCTCGACATCACGTTGACTACACGTGGTAAATCGGCGGGCGCACCCATCCCTATGTGCGGCGTACCTTTTCACTCCGTCGATACCTATCTGCAGCGGCTCGTTCAGCTCGGNGTACCGGTTGCGATCTGTGAACAGATTGGCGACGCCGCGGCGGCCAAGGGCCCAGTCGACCGCGAGGTTGTGCGGATCGTGACACCCGGTACGATTACCGACGAAGTCCTGCTGAACGTTACCGAGGACAACCTCATCGTTGCGATCAATACCCGCATCGACGCCAACAGCCACAATTACGGACTTGCATCACTCGATGTCGCCAGCGGGCGCTTCGACGTTACGGAGCTGGCTACAGCTACAGAGCTCAGTAACGAGCTGCAGCGACTCAAGCCCAGGGAGCTCATTCTTGTACGCGATGTCGTGTACCCGGAGTTCGCTGAGCAACATGCCAGCGTCCAACGCCAGGAAGCGTGGGAATTTGACCCGGGTAATGCCGCGCAGGCTCTGAATCGCCAGTTTGGTACCCACGACCTGGCCGGCTTCGGCTGCGCCGGAATGAATCTCGCAATTGGCGCTGCCGGTTGCCTGCTGGAATACGTACGCGGCACACAGAAAGCTGCCCTGCCACACGTGCGCGGGCTGACTACGCTAAGTGCGACCGACACCATTCAGATCGACGCTGGAAGCCGTCGCAACCTCGAGATCGATACCAACCTCTCGGGCGGCACAGAGCACACATTGTTCGAGATCATGGACAAGACCAACACTGCTATGGGTGCACGGCTGCTCAGGCGCTGGTTACACCGACCGCTCCGTGACCAGAAAGGGTTGCGCGAACGGCATGACGCCGTCGAATGGGGGGCCAGCGACGGCGCCGCCGAGGCGCTGCGTGGACCCTTGCGCAGAATCGGCGACATGGAGCGCATCCTNGCGCGTGTAGCACTGCGTTCGGCGCGTCCGNGAGATCTGGCTCGCCTGCGGGACTCTCTTGCGCAGCTCCCGGTTCTGCAAGGGCTACTCCGGAACTTTCTACCCNGCCGCTTCGCCGTGCTNAGTGCTGTCATTTCTGAGTTTCCGGACCTTACGACGCTGCTCAAAAGCGCAATCATCGAAGCCCCGCCAGCAGTCATCAGGGACGGCGGCGTAATCGCCGAAGGGTTTGATGACGAGCTTGACGAGCTNCGCGCGATCAGCGCCGGTGCAGGCGAATATCTCCTGCAGNTGGAACATGACGAGCGAGANGCCACCGGTCTCTCCACGCTCAAGGTNGGGTTCAATCGGGTCCACGGCTATTACATCGAGATTTCCCGCAGTCAGACTGAGTCGGCACCTGANAGCTATGTGCGCCGCCAAACGCTGAAAAACGCCGAGCGCTTCATTACGCCGGAGCTAAAGGCGTTCGAGGACAAGGCATTGTCGGCCAAGGCNCGCGCCCTTACCCGGGAGAAGGCTCTCTACGGNGANCTGCTGGCACGACTCATCGAAAATCTTGNGCCGCTGCAGGAAGCCGTGCAAGGGATCGCTGAACTCGACGTACTCACCACATTCNCGGAACGGGCACTGACACTTGGGCTGACGCGACCGGAGCTCTGCGACGCTCCGGGCATCCTGCTTGAGGANTGCCGGCACCTAGTTGTCGAACAGGTACTGAGCGATCCATTCATCGCCAACANCCTGCAGTTCGATGACCAACGGCGGATGCTGCTAGTCACGGGACCCAACATGGGCGGTAAAAGTACCTANATGCGCCAGACGGCCCTCGCGGTACTCCTAGCTCATGTGGGCAGCTTNGTCCCAGCTTCGAATGCGCGGTTCGGGCCGNTGGACCGNATCTTTACCCGCATCGGCTCTTCNGACGATCTGGCGAGCGGCCGTTCCACCTTTATGGTCGAGATGTCAGAGACGGCNCTTATCCTAAANAACGCGACTGACCAGTCGCTCGTACTTCTGGACGAGATTGGACGTGGGACGAGCACTTTCGATGGGCTCTCCCTCGCCTGGGCAACGGCGCGCTACATCTCCGAACAGATAGGTGCGTTTACACTGTTCGCAACCCACTATTTTGAGATGACCGCGCTGGAGGCGCTGCTGCCCGCGACCGCCAACGTCCACCTCGCTGCAACAGAGTACGGAGAGGACATCGTATTCATGTACCAGGTGCAGCCGGGGCCCGCGAGTCGTAGTTACGGACTGCAGGTTGCGCGCCTGGCCGGTATCCCACCCAGAGTGTTGGCAGAAGCGGAGGCGAAGTTACGCGCATTGGAAGCCNAGGGCGACGACGGCCCCAGACAGTCAGAGCTGTTTGCGCCTGCAGCAGCTGAGGGTGCCACTGCAGGCACCNTAGACACCAGCGCTNNTGCCGTCCTAGACCAACTGGCCGGTCTTAAACCCGATGACCTGACCCCACGCGAGGCTCTCGCCGCTCTATACGCGCTGAAAGACCTGAGCCATAGCTGANCGACTTATCAGACAAGACCGAAACGCCCNATCGNAACCTGCAGCTAACCCGACTGGAGGTCCTCGTNGGCAGCAAAAATGTTACNATCGCATTTTTGCCGGGGANAGAGTGCGACTATGACGTTTGTGGTAAGTGACGCGTGCATCAAGTGCAAACACACCGACTGCGTCGAGGTGTGCCCGGTGGACTGCTTCTACGAAGGCCCGAACTTTCTGGTGATCCACCCGGATGAGTGTATCGATTGTGCCCTGTGCGAGCCGGAATGCCCAGTTGATGCCATCTTCTCCGAGGATGAACTCCCCGAAGACGAGCAGNAGTACCTGGCTCTNAACGCCGAACTGGCGGAAGTTTGGGAGAACATCACTGAACAAAAGGACCCGCTGCCTGACGCGGAAGAATGGGCCGACGTCAAAGGCAAGCTCGAACACCTCGAGCGCTGATACCGCCAAAAGGGGGCTTTAGCCAGAAACTCGATCCCTCCTTGCGAACAGGCAGGGATTTCTTAAGCTGCAATGCCAANTCAAGGCGCCGCGCANATGNCGNNTTTTTGGTTGTGGAGNCTGAANCAGCCATCCGCCCGACGGAAAGGGTGGCAAAGGTTCCGCCACTGCTGTGGCTTCGTCACATACTGGAATACAAGGCTGCTGTCTCGGCCANGCCGCCGNATACNACNCGCAGCCANCNGCTTGTACAACTCTTTGCCTGAACGCGCNGGANNTTGNNAATGTCTGAACAAAGNGCCATGCGGAAATTCTCTNCCAGCCACACACGTGNCAACATCGCATCGANCCCATCGGCTCGCGNCGCTTCTCNCTGAANCTCGCNGCTGTACATTACCTTCTGGGCAGAAAGAGCAATGGATCCTTTGGCTTACCGTCTTTGCGGATCTCGAAATGCAGCATCGCGAGATGTTTTCCACTAGAACCTATTTCGGCAACAATCTGCCCGCCTTTAACACTGTCTCCTTCTTTGACCAGCAGTTTACTGTTGTGGCCATACGCACTCAGGTAATGGACGTTGTGCTTGACAATGACAAGTTTGCCGTAGCCACCTAGCCCGCTACCCGCATACACCACTACTCCNTCTGCGGCACAAGCGACAGACTCCCCCAATCGCCCGGCGATATCAACGCCCTTGTTAACCTGACCTTCGAGCGAGAAGCGCTGGAGAATCTCGCCATCCATGGGCCAGAGCCATTTGATNGGGGAGCCTTGACTTGCGGCAGGCGTTTTGCTCCGCGAGGTAGGCGAGGATTTCTTCCCCACACGCTGCGGTGAAGATTCCACCAGACGCGTCCGGNGCTCGACACCTCCAAGATTTATGNGCTGCCCCACGTAGATCGTATACGGTGGNCCTATACCATTTGCCTTCGCAACATCCTGATAGTCAAGGCCGTATCGCCAGCATATCGAATAGAGCGTGTCTCCCTTCGCGACTATATGAACAGCTGGTCCCGCACCACGCTGCGCTGATGCGCGTTCTCCGATCTCACGGACCGGTGCACCTCCAGTATTGCAGCCAGAGGCCAACAGGATTAACAACGCGCCCAGCGCCAGCCACACCATGTGCGCTACACCTGAGCCCCATCGATTAATTCTTTTTGGCATAAGGACTTCGCGCTTACCCAAAACGGTCTAGCGTTTCCTGCCAGTCGACTATGATTCCTCACCAGCGTCGAGGCGTCGAGACAGCANATGAACAGCGAGCACAAGGACCCCACCAGCAATCATCATGAGCCCGGACACCAGCGTTTGCGGCTCTCCGCCGGTAAGCGCGGTATACATGTGCGGCCATACCGCCTCCTGCTCGAGNGGATAGGAGGTCCCATCGGGACGAATCTGATAAGCGACCACTGCCTGCCATGGCCATAGCTTGATCAACGATCCCAAAATGAATCCTGTCANCACGCTGATNGTTCGGACCCGAAACCGGCGCAAAAGCACACTGAGGACCTGCGCAAACGCCATGAGCCCGAGTCCGCACCCCGCCAATAGTGCCCCCAGACTCAGCAAGTCGAAATTACGAATCGCCTCAAGTACACCCGCGTAGAGACCCATGATCAGTAACAGAAAACTGCCTGACATNCCCGGTAGGATCCATGCACAGATCGCAATTAGGCCGCCGGCAAACAGCAGNAAAGGGGTCGGTTCAAGACTGGCTGGCGTNACCGANACCAAGGTTGCCCCTAGCGCCGCGCCCAAGCCCACACTGGCGGCAACAGCCGTGTCAAAACGACCAATCTGTCGGCCGACCAGCCCAACCGAAGTCACGACGAGNCCAAAGAAGAAAGACCAGATTGCTACGGGCTGGTATTCGAGCAACCATCCAATCCCACTCGCAAAGAGCACTATCGCGGTGAGCATGGCTCCAAACAGAGTGAGCAGGAAGTTCCCGTCGACATACCGCCACGTCGAGACGAGGCCTTTACGAAACAGCCTTGCGGGCAGGGTCGGAGTGAAAAAGCGACGAATGGCAAAAATGAGTCGCTCATAAATGCCACTGATGAATGCAATGGTGCCGCCGGAAACGCCCGGGACCACCTCCGCCGCACCCATCAACATGCCAATGAGCCAGAGGCGCATCAAATCGCGACGTCCTAGGGCGGTTACGGTGTCGCGGCTCATCCTTTCACTCCCGGCAGCAGCGGCACAAAATTGGCCCCTTCGACACTCTTCATCTCAGTGACGCCGTCTTCGCCCCGGAGCACCAACGTCAATTCCTGGCGCTCAGCCCCAAGCGGCAACAACATCCGGCCGTCTGGTGCCAGTTGATCAACAAGCGCCTGAGGCAGGGTGCGCGGTGCAGCAGTCACAATGATCGCGTCAAATGGACCCTGCACAGCGAGACCTGCATGTCCATCTGCGAGCCGTGTCATCACATTGCGTGCATTCAGCCAGCGTAGCCGCTCGCGCGCCTTCTCCAGCAATGCGCCAATGCGCTCAACGCTGATGACCGACCCACACAGCCGGGCGAGAATCGCCGCCTGATAACCTGAGCCCGTACCAATCTCCAGAACCCGATCGACGGGCCCCGAGTCCAGAATGATCTCGCTCATCCGGGCAACNATATAGGGCTGCGANAGGGTCTGCCCGTGGCCGATGGGCAAAGCCGTGTCTTCGTAGGCGCGNGAGGACAGTGCTTCATCAACAAACACATGCCTCGGCGTCTCCGCAATCGCCTCGAGTACGGCCTCNTTGCGGATCCCCTGNTCCCGTAGCCGCTCGACCAGGCGCAACCGAGTCCGGGGCGAGGTCATNCCCGAGCCGACTAGGTCAGGGATGTTCACGATGCAGTCTCTACCGAAGGTGCCGCGGTAGAGTGTTCACTCACGTCAACCACCTGGCCAAGTTCGCGCAAGAACGCCGTTGCATAGGCGCCTTGGGGCAACTCGAAGGTCAAACCCAGGCCCAAATCACCTTGTTCAGCTCCGAATCTCGCGGGGCGGGTACAGAAGGCGCGCTGGGCCGGTGCAAGGCGATCAGTAGCCAACCCATCGACGAGATCAGAAAACGGGCCGAGCAGTTCAGCGGCATTCGGGGACAAGGCTGCATCGCCAGGCAACAGCCCGGTCCCGCTCCGCCATGCATCCTGTGCAACAGCAGCGTCCAGCAACCGATTGAACAGGAATGCCCGCGCAGCTGAATAGAAGATGTCCCGATTGCGTGTCTTGCGCCGCGCCCGGCGACGGTCTTGCACTGCAAAAAACGCCACTGCGCGCTCAAGGTTTCCCGCGTTCGCCCCAAATCGCTGTGGACCAAAGTAGTTCGGGAAACCTGCTCGCAACGCGCAGGCTCGGCTGAGCGCCTCCGGATGCTCAGCGCCGTCGCCGCGGATATGCAGACGAAATCGGTTACCCGCGTGATCGCCTATTCGCAGTTTGCGTGGATGCCGCACGGCCGCCAGAAGATCTACACCTGCCAAATCACCAATTGGAGCGAGGTCGGGGTCGACACCCGGGAGCCAGCAGCTGAACCACTGGGTAGTCACCGCATGCCGATCTTTCCGACCACTCCAGCTAACGTGCCGGGCTTTGAGGCGGAGGGTGCGAGCAATCTCACCAGCAAGCCAGGCGGTATTCAGGCCGGTTTTGCGCACACGCAGGTAGACATGTTCACCGCTACCCTCGGGCTCAAAGCCCAGGATCTCGTCCACCTGAAAGTCCTCTACGCAAGTCTTGATACGGATTTTCCCCAATGCGGCGCCCGCCGCACATCGACCTGTAACCGGTACCCCTCGCCAGGTAGGTTCAACACCGATCATGTTCGTTCCAACAGGACAACGGCCTGGGCCGCAATCCCTTCCTCTCGCCCGACGAAACCAAGTTTTTCACTCGTAGTGGCCTTCATACCGATATCAGAAGGCGTGCGTCCAAGTGCATGCGCGATAGCCTGTCGCATCAAGCCAATATACGCGCGGACCTTGGGCCGCTCTGCAATCAAAGTAAGGTCACAGTTGACCAGACGGCAGCCCGATTGCCTAATCAGGTTCGACGTACATTCAAGCAAGCACACGCTGCTTGTACCCGCAAAGGCAGGGTCTGTGTCCGGGAAGTGCTCACCGATGTCGCCGAGCGCGGCGGCACCAAGCATGGCATCCATCAACGCATGAAGCACCACATCACCATCCGAGTGAGCGATGATCCGGCGATCGAAGGGAATAGCAACGCCACCCAGAGTTACTTCGCTGGCACTTCCGGGAGCGTCGAGCCGGTGGACGTCAAATCCCAATCCAATACGTAACCTATTCAAAGCGAAGCCCCTTCTGTCCAATTCTGCCCTGACGAGCGAGGATGTCGGCGGCACGCGACAGATCACCTAGGACGGTCAGCTTGATGTTGTCGGGGTCACCCTCGATGAGCCTCGGCGCTAACCCCAACGCCTCAACCGCGCCGGCTTCGTCGGTAGCCGAAGGCATCGCCGCCAATGCGCGAATGAGGGTTTTGCGCGGAAACAGCTGCGGTGTCTGAGCCCGCCAAAGACCGTGGCGGTCAACTGTTCCAGCAACCTGCCCACCGTTACCAGCGCGCTTTAGTGTGTCAGTCACCGGCCTTGCCAGCAGCGCGCCGGCCTCAACGTCAACACCATCTGCAAGCCTCTCAATGTCCGTTACCTGCACGCATGGGCGCGCCGCGTCATGTACAAGAACCCAGTCAGCGTGCTCGACTGCAGCAAGCCCGGCAGCAACGGATGCTGCCCGGCTGGCACCACCATCAACAACCTTCCAATGCTCCCCAGGCACCTGTCGCCAGCAAGTGTCAACTGGCGAGGTGACAAGTACGGATTCAGCAAAGTCACAGGCATCCAGCAATTCAAGGGTGTATGCAAGTACAGGCCGACCTGCGATGCGGGCGTACTGTTTGGGTAGTTCAAGGCCGAAGCGGCGACCACTGCCTGCAGCCGGAACAATAACCGCGATGCGCGAAAAATCGACGCGCATCAGCCTCGACCCGCTCCGACAAAAAACTGGTGAGGCCCCACGGCACCCGTACATGGCCCGCTACAGCACCAGAGTACCGTATAGATGGCTCGTTGCATGGACGCACAGATGAGCGTCAGTCTGGTCTCCGCTCGGCGCACTAGTCGTCGACAATCAGGTACAGCGTCTCGCCAGGCTTGACCATACCCAACTCGCTCCGGGCACGCTCCTCAACCGATTCTGGCCCACGCTTCAATTCAATAATCTCCGCGCGCAAAATACGGTTGCGCTCACGGCTCGCAAGGTTCATTGCGCGCTGGGCTTCTACTCGCGCCTGAAGTTGGCCTGCGTGGGCCACACTACCCTCTCCCACCCAGAGCCGGTATTGGAGCCCAAGCACCAACAGCGCCAGAAAGGCTATCGAAAGTCTGACTCCGCCGGTCACAGTCGACCCTGTTGAAATTCTGCGAGACCACGATACACCGCATGCGCTTGATCCTCGATCTTAAGCAAACGGTTGTACTTAGCGACGCGGTCACTTCGGCACATAGAGCCGGTCTTGATCTGCCCCGCTGCCGTTGCAACCGCAAGATCAGCAATAGTCGTGTCTTCGGTTTCACCGGACCGGTGGGAGATCACTGATGTATAGCCCGCATCGCGTGCAAGTGAGATAGCATCAAGAGTCTCGGACAGCGTACCTATCTGGTTAAACTTGATCAGAATCGAGTTCGCCACACCCTCGTCAATCCCTCGCTTGAGTATGTCGACATTAGTGACGAATAGATCATCGCCAACTAACTGGACGCGGCCACCAATCTCAGCGGTCAACGTCGCCCACCCACCCCAGTCGGACTCATCCATACCGTCTTCTATAGTGATGATCGGATAGCGGTCACAAAGCCCAGCAAGATACTGGGAAAACTCACCCGCATCGAACTTACGACCCTCACCTGCGAGGTCGTAGGCGCCGTCGCGATAAAACTCGGAAGCCGCGCAATCAAGCCCAAGACAGATGTCATCACTAGGCTTGTAGCCAGCCGCTTCGATTGCCTCCAAAATCAACGACAAAGCAGCCTCATTACTCGGCAAATCCGGCGCGACCCCCCCTTCATCTCCAACGGCAGTGCTCAAAGAGCGGCTGGCAAGAATGGATTTCAGCTTATGGAATACCTCAGCACTCTGACGCAAACCGTCGGCAAACGTCGGNGCCCCAACAGGCAGAATCATGAACTCCTGGATGTCGACGTTATTGTCGGCATGTTCGCCACCATTGATGATGTTGATCATCGGCACAGGCATCGAGTAGCGCCCGGCGCTGCCATCAACCTCGGCAAGATACTCAAACAACGCAACACCCCGCGCGGCCGCCGCTGCACGCGCAAGTGCGAGAGACACCGACAGGATGGCGTTTGCACCGAGGTCCGCTTTGTTGGGCGTACCGTCGAGGTCAATCATCATCGAATCGAGCTCGCGTTGCGTTGAGGCATCGCGACCAAGCAGCAAATCCCGAATCTTGGTATTCACGTTGGCTACAGCCGTCAGCACGCCCTTTCCACCGTACCTGGAAGCATCGCCGTCGCGCAGTTCAAGCGCTTCCCTTGAACCGGTTGACGCGCCAGAGGGTACACAAGCATGGGCTACGGTGCCTGAAGCCAGCGTTACCTCGGTTTCGAGCGTTGGGTTACCCCGACTGTCGAGAATCTCCCGCGCGCGGATGTCAGCTATCTCCATGGGTCTCCGTTTGGTTTCTCTCGCCTGGGGTTCAGACTCTGGTTTCGTTCAGGACTTGCTCGCACCGTACAGCCGGCGCGAGCTCAGGCCGAGCCAACATTGGCACCTTTGACAGTGCGGTCTATCCGCTGCAATACCTCAAGCAGGTTGTACATCTTCGCGAGCCGGACGCTGTTCGGTCCATCACAAAGCGCCTTGTCGGGATCAGGGTGGGTCTCCATGAACAACCCCTGAACGCCCACAGCTACCGCGGCCCGGGCTAGTACGGGCACCATTTCGCGATCCCCTCCCGAACTGGAACCCTGCCCGCCAGGCAGTTGCACACTATGAGTGGCATCGAACACCACAGGGCAACCAGTCTCTTTCATGACTGACAGCGAGCGCATGTCGGAAACAAGGTTGTTGTACCCGAATGACACGCCACGTTCGCACACCATGAGGTCCTCGTTACCGGCAGCACGGGCCTTTTCGACCACGTTCTGCATGTCCCAAGGGGCAAGAAACTGCCCCTTCTTGATATTCACAGGCAGCCCCGCCGCAGCCACCTTCTGGATAAATCCCGTCTGGCGACAAAGAAACGCCGGGGTCTGGAGCACCGATACGACATCGGCCACCTCATCGATGGGCGTGTCTTCGTGAACATCGGTCAACACTGGCACCTCGAGTTCATCCCGAACCTTCTGCAAGATTCGCAGACCCTCTTCAATCCCCANCCCTCGGTAGCCTTCGGCCGAAGAGCGGTTGGCTTTCTCAAACGACGACTTGAATATGAACCGNATGCCTAGGTCCGAGCANATGTCGCGCAGCGTCTCGGCAGTTTGCAATTGCAGGGCTTCACTCTCNATAACACAGGGTCCTGANATNAGGAAGAACGGCGTCTCCGACGTAACNAGCCANTCGCAGAGTTGCATCTGCATGGNGTTTTGCNAGGCATNTNCCACANTCAGTCTCCCAGCGCCGCAANGGGCGAGTCCTTCNCGCCNTGGCGCTCAATAGCAGCCTCNACAAAGCTCGAGAACAANCAGTGACCGTCCCTTGGCGTAGANGTGAATTCAGGGTGAAACTGGCTCGCGANGAACCAAGGGTGATTGTTCGCCTCGATCATTTCCACCAACGATGAATCGGCAGACCGGCCTGCGACTCGCATACCCGCCTGTTCCATCATCGGTACATACCTATCATTTACTTCGTAGCGGTGCCGGTGTCGTTCAAATATGCGGTCTTCGCCATAGATCGCACGACTCCGCGAGTTGCCCTCCAGCACGCACTCCTGCGCACCCATGCGCATGCTGCCGCCCATATTCGAGCGTTCATCCCGTCGCTGGGTGCTGCCGTCCTGATCCTGCCACTCAGTGATGAGACCAATCATCGGGTGCGGCGTTTCAGGGTCGATTTCGGTCGTGTTCGCGCCTTCAAGCCCCAGCTCATTGCGAGCAAACTCGATAATCGCTGCATGCAATCCGTAACAGATGCCAAGGTACGGAATCTTGTTCGTACGCGCATAGCCTGCCGCGGAAATCTTGCCTTCAAAGCCCCGNCCGCCAAACCCGCCNGGGACCAGAATGGCATCAGCATCAGCAAGGATTTCCGTACCGTCGCGCTCGATGTCTTCTGCGTCGATCCATTCCGTTAGCACACGGGTCCGGGTTTGAATACCAGCGTGGGTGATCGCCTCATTCAGCGAGAGATACGCGTCGAGCAATTCGGTGTATTTGCCCACCAGCTTGATGCGCACNTCCCGATCNGGATTCAGCTGGGCCTCGACCACGNCGGCCCAATCGGAAAGGTCTGCCTTACGACAGNTGAGCCGCAGCTTGTCGGCAACAATCTCGTCCACCGCCCGCTCGTGCAACAANGANGGGATCGCATAGATTGTCTCAGCATCGACGAGCGGGATGACCGCCTGCTCTTCAACATTGGTGAAGAGNGCAATTTTCTTGCGNGCGNTGTCTGGAATGTCCTGACCGGAACGCACCACCAGAACGTCCGGCTGCAAACCGATCGAACGTAGTTCCTTNACNGAATGCTGCGTCGGCTTGGTCTTCAACTCGCCAGCTGTTGCAATCCAAGGCATGTAGGTCAGATGGATCAGAATTGCGTTCTGCGAGCCCACCTCGAGACGCAACTGCCGCGCTGCTTCCAGAAACGNCTGCGATTCGATNNCGCCNNCGGTCCCGCCNATTTCAACGATNGCCACATCGCTGTTACCCGCGCCTTCNAAGACGCGGGATTTAATCTCGTCGGTGACATGCGGGATGACCTGTATCGTCGCGCCTAGGTAATCACCCCGGCGTTCCTTGGCGATGACATCGCCGTAGATTCGTCCGGTCGTGAAGTTGCTGCTGCGGCTCGTGGTCTTACGCACAAACCGCTCGTAGTGGCCCAGATCGAGGTCTGCTTCGGTACCGTCCTCTGTCACGTAGACCTCGCCATGTTGCAGCGGGCTCATAGTTCCTGGATCGACGTTGATATAGGGATCCAGTTTAAGGAGCATTACATCAAGCCCGCGGGCTTCGAGGACTGCGCCGAGCGAAGCGGCCGTGATGCCTTTACCGAGCGACGAGACCACTCCGCCGGTGACGAAAATGAAACGAGCCATTGACCTCCCATCTTGTATCGGTTGTGGGGTTTACCGACCGGACCGGCGCCCAATTCGCCATGTCCAAGATGGGCTTAGAGATTACCACCTCAAGACGGGCATGGATACCATATCGATCCCTGAGGCTGCGTTTTGGTGGCGTAAATTTTCTAACGATGGCTCAAGCACGGGGGTGCCAGCAGAAATGCCAACCATGGGCCACAGTCCTAGGAGCCTCGGCGACTAGGAGTTGATTACCTGTCGAACCATAGGCCGCAACCGCGACCGGCTTGTCGCCAGTACACAACAAAGGCACGCGCGTTCGGTCCCAGGGCGGCACCCCAGCT
>PAWP01000074.1 GCA_002714125.1 Gammaproteobacteria bacterium | reverse complement strand
GATTAAGATCGAATCGAATGCTCTGAACGACTGCAAGAAAGCCAAAGAGGTCCTTGGCGCAACCATCCGCCCGGTNGAAGAGACGATTCGCGACGTAGTAGAAACGTCAGTTGAACTTGGAATCNTCACGCCGCAACTGAGGTAAGTGATGGGCATAGCGTGGAGTTCTGGACCTCAACGGTTGCCGTANCCANTCGCGCAGGCGATGCTGTTTCGGNCGAAGTAGCCGAGANAGGTGCCAGGGTCATCGNGATTGCGGCCCGGATTTTGTTTGCGCTCGGCGCCNTACCNCATTGCTTGCGTTGGGGGATCGACACCGCGCGTGCGGCCGCCGGGACGACNGNCCGTGACCCCAACACTCTCAGCTTCAGTGCNTATGNCAATGTTGCTTNTGACGAAANTNTGGCCANCGCCCGCAATCTTGCCTGTACCGGCTNCGGTCCTTTTGTNNGTTTCTAAATCATGCACGGAAAGTCCAANGTGCCCTGCCAGTTAGGCCGAGGTAGAAGTNTTACAAACGGTCCATGACACTTACGACATGAACAAATATTCANNGGTGGGCGGCGAACAGACCANGACGCTGACCGACGAATTCATCNATTGCTACGCCNTTGCNGGTTGCGTTTCCTCGGAATCGAAACGCATGGGCGCACTTAGCCAACTTGGAATCGGCAAGTTTGTGCTCTTCGGGCCCAACCTTGNCGCGCATGGACCCGGCGAAGACGCCAAAGCCCGTTTNATCGAAGAGGTAGCGCCCGCGTTNCGGGCCTGAACGCCATGAACAAACCACTTGCCGGTATCAACGTTGTCGAATGCTCCGCCGTGTTTGCCGGCCCCATCTGTGCGCGACTGCTTGCGGACGGTGGCGCGGACGTCATCAAAATTGAGTCACCCAACGGCGGCGATCAGACTCGCGGACCTACTGGCAACTCCAGGGTTTTTGCTCAGTTCAACGCGGGTAAGCGCAGCATTGCCGTTAACCTCGCGACCCCGGAAGGGCGAGATGTTGTGTTGCGACTACTCGCAAAGGCGGACGTCTTCATCGAGAACTTCCGCCCGGGCGTGATGGCGAAGTACGCGCTCGACTACGACACGGTGAAAACTGAGTTTTCAGGGCTGGTGTACTGCTCGATCTCGGGCTTCGGTCAAACTGGCCCCTACGCGCAGCACGGCGCGTACGCTCCCATCGCGCACGCATCGAGCGGCTACGACGTGGCGCACATGCGTGCGCAGGCTGACCCGAACGCACCCCCTCAACGGGCACCCATCATGATTGCGGACATGCTGACCGGCTCATACGCGTTTGGTGCGATCCAGACAGCGTTGCTTGGACGGCTGCAAAGTGGCGTGGGAGACTATATCGACATGTCGATGATGGAATCCATGATGATGCTGATCCCTGGTCAGATCCAGGGGGCCCAGACAGACAACCCCACACGGGCCGGAGGTTTTCGCCCCGTCCGAGTCCGTGACGGCTATGTAATGGTATGCATAGTNTCGGAACGCAACTTCGAAACGTTATGCCGGGCGCTGGATCGGATGGACCTCTTTACCGATCCACGCTTTTTAGGCCCTGAACGCAATCAGAACATGGGTGCGCTCGTTGCCATCATGGAAGAGTGGGCGGCAGACTTAACCGCGGATGAAGCAGAAGAACGACTAAACGCCACCGGCGTACCTGTTTCCCGGTACAACGCAGCCGAAGACCTNTTCGGTCATCCGCAGGTGACCGAGCGNGGTTCGTTTCTGCCCATGACAGATGCCCGGGGCGAGTTTCTGATTCAGCGCGCGCCGTTTCTCATGCGCAACAACGACAATCACTCGGGCNCCACAACACCTACGCTAGGTCAACATACCGACGAAGTATTGACGACCTTCCTTGACCTCTCAGTTGAAGAGGTCGCGGCGCTCAGGGTGACCGGCGCAGTAGCCTAGTTGTGACTGTCGNTACGTTCCTTGACTGAGCCGGATGCCTGAAGCTCACGCAAGTCAAAGTCCATTGGCCAGGGAGAGACTCAGTTGCACGCCCATGCCNATGTGCTGCTTACGAGAGAACTCTCGTAGCGGCTCNTCGAACAGCGNTTGAATNTCAAATGAGACGGTTCANGCAACTGGGAGTCAGTCGATGCTGGCAACGCGCCGTCCCGCAGGTGCTTGGACATANTCATGAAAAACCTANTGGTCTTGCCGATTTGGCCGTGGCCTGGGGNGGAACNTTGGTGGCTCGGCAGTGTGTGAGCCAGCGNGTACCAAAGAGCAANAAACCCTCGAACCCACGCTANGNAGCGTCTTATTGCCAAAGCCTCGAGCCCAGCAGTTGCTCCCCCAATNCAGTAAGGCGCGCTGGCTCCGGCCAGGGCTCNGGGTCTTCCTGATTNGGCATGGAACGCCAGTAGGGTGGCGCACGCCGGTCNCGCCAGTCGCTGATCCGCTGATCGCGCGTAGCCTCATCTCCCTCGGGATGCATTGTGATGTACTGCACGAAGCGTGGCACATCGCTCCAGTTGTGGCCNGAAGAATGGGGCATGAGCCCGTCCCAGATCACAATGCTCCCGGNAGGTCCCGCTACCCGCTTGATCTCGTAGCCCTCTAGTGAGTCTTTACGCGGATCGAAAGATGTGACGTCACCCGACTTAATCTGCTGGTACAGTTCNGGCACGTACTCCCACGCGCCCTGGTCCTCTGGGGTATCGGTGAGGTACAGCNCACCCTGTACGGCAAAACTACTCGTATCGAGCACGGGTCGGTCGATGTGAATGGAGTTGGGATCTCCCTTCTTCGCGTTCGCCCGGTCTGAGAGCCTGGGCTTGTAAGATGCACGGTCAACGGTCACCCACAACCTGTGGTTGTCGTATACCTGACGGAACGCCTCATGCATTTTAGGCGACTGGCGNGTATCCCAAAGCGCCTGATGCTGGTGCAACGGCACGATCCCATTGAAGACCTCGCCCANCCTGCGTTTGAAGCCGGNAATCGAGCTGCGTGGATTAACGTTGAGNTAGTCGCACAGCAGATCCACCACGGCTGCCGCTTCCACCTTGGCAACAACGTCCTCCACAAGGACAAAGCCGTGTTCTTTCAGATGATCGACGTCGACGGTGATACTCATACTGACCTCAATGTTGCGCTCACTATCTTACCCCCGGACTGGAACCAGTGAACCGGAATAAGTCATCCCAGTTTGATTTCAATATGCTCAGTATCCACGAATCCAAAACGCGTCGCTCAAGGACCCCAATCAGGTGGCGTTTAGAGAGGCAGTAATCATCGGCAAATAGGCAAGCCAGTGGCAGTGCTGAGCCCATATGGTGAAGACCAAGCAATCCGCATGCACAACAGTATGAAGGGAAACATACAGATCGGGGAGGACTTAGGCGAACAAAGCCTTGAGCATGGAAATTTTGGAAGACCATATCGAGGATCAGTCCTGAGCGCCTAATCGAGCACCATGTAATACTCAGTGGCTCATCAACGACGCGCTGTCGAGCTTGAAGGCACGTACCCTCACCGCAAACCCTGCAAACCGACTCATCGCAAGTACCGCATTCGCGAGGGAGACGGCTATCAAGCAGTCCTTGTGCCTTCGACGCTCAACTGGATACCTCCGTAACCGAGCAATGTTTCGNNGCGTTACCCGTCAACTTTGCTTATGCAGTTGCGACACAGAAATTTCTTCCAATTTATCGTTTCCCCTTTAAGCGCTTGTTGGTGACGNAGGCCAGGTCGACAGTCCGTAGCTTCCCGNGGTCGACAGCCGCGTGCTTAAGTACCCAGCCGAAATNATTGAATGCTGAGACTCATTCCACCCCGTACGCGAGCCCCTCAGACTCCATAGCCCCCATCCACACTGATCACTTGCCCCGTGACTCCATATGATTCGGGCGCGGCCAGCAGGACGGCCATCGGCCCCAGTTCGTCCGGCTCCAGAATGCGCTTCTGCAGGTTTTCGGCTTCAATCCTCGCCTTGATCGTCGCAACATCAGTTTTCGCCATGTCAGCCATGAGGTCCAGGTCAACCAGTTGCGTATTGGTCCAGCCCGGGCACAGGCAATTGATCGTAACGCCTCGCGTTGCGACGTTCGCAGCCATAGCTCGAGTCAAGCCAATCAGTCCATGTTTAGCTGCGGAGTACGCCAATCCTCCACCGGAGCGCTTTGCATACCCGGAGCCAATATTAATGATCCGGCCATCACCCTGCTCAAGCATGGCGGGCAGCACGGCCTGGGGGGCACGGTAGGCGGAAAACAGATTCAAATCCACATTGTCCATAAACGCGAAGTCGTCCAGGGCCGCCGGTGAAAGCTCCAGGTCACGGCGCGGCGATACCCCACCGCCCGCGTTGTTGACCAGGATATCGATTGTTCCCAGCGAATCGGCAATNGCGCTTGCTGCGGCCAGAGTCGAGNCGAGCGATAACGCGTCAGCCGTCACGGCAAACGCCTTGCCCCCAGCTAACGCGATCTCGTCGGCAACNGCATCGAGTTCTTCAACGGTACGGGAACTGAGCCCAAGGCTTGCCCCTGCCCCGGCCATCGCGAGTGCGATAGAGCGGCCAATCCCCCTGCCCGCGCCCGTCACCCATGCTGTTTTTCCATCAAGACGGCCGATCACTTCTTCCAACCCTCAGTCCAGGGCACATTGTGATAACGGTGGTAATGCCGTTCAGCGAAGCGCCACCCGCCGTCCTCGTAGCAGTAGCGGTCATGGTAGTGCCCTGACTGGGTATAAGCCTCGCTGCCCTGCATCACGCGGATCTCCACTGAACAACGCCCCGTGGCGTTGTCAGCATCCTCGAACTCGATTACATGGTTCTGAATAAACGGCTTGTGCGTCCGGCCAGCCACCGCTTCATAGAAAGCCCGCAGCTCCGCATGCCCNGTAGGTGCCGAGGTATGAGCACGGAAGATGCCATCGTTACTGAACAAACTCACAATCCGGTCAGCGTCACCATCAGTGACTGCATGGCAGTAGCGCGCCGTCAGTTCCCGAATCTCGTCTTTCGCTTCGAGGCGAGCCATTCGCTCTTCNATGTTCATCTATGCACCTCCATCGGTCATTTGAGGCGCCTACNCTACCCCAGCGGCGTTGCTGTATGGTGAGCTAATCGCATCGGAGTGCAGCAGCCATGGCCACCTACGACCTCGCCATTAAAGGCGGCACCGTCATTGACGGTTCAGGCAACCCTCGGTTCTACGCTGACGTCGGCGTCAAAGACGGCGTAGTCACTACTATCGGACGCCTTGCGGGCAGTGCGGCGGAGACAATCGATGCCGAAGGGCACATCGTCACTCCCGGTTTCGTNGATGGGCATACTCACATGGACGCNCAGGTATTCTGGGACCCACTCGGCTCCTGCTCCTGTTATCACGGCGTGACGACTGCGGTGATGGGCAACTGCGGCTTCACGCTCGCGCCCTGCAAGGAGAGCGACGCTGANCACGTGTTCCGCAATCTGGAGCGCGCAGAGGACATAGCTAGGGAAGCGATGCTCGCAGGCATCAACTGGCGCTGGGAGACCTACCCCGAATACCTCGACGTTGTCGATTCGCTGCCTAAAGGTATCAATTACGCGGGCTACATGGGCCACTCGGCGCTGCGCACCTACGTGATGGGTGATCGCGCGTTCGAAGAGCAGGCGTCGCCCGATGAGGTTNCCGCCATGGCTCGCCTCGCGCAGGAAGCNGTCCGTGCCGGNGCCATCGGGTTCACCACTTCCCGCTCCCCGAACCACCAAACCTCCGATCACAAACCGGTGTCATCGCGTCTGGCGCATTGGGATGAGGTTCGCGCGATTGTGAATGCGGTTGGCGAAACGGGCGCAGGCATCTTTGAGATCGCTGGCGAGCCAGTAGGCCAGGACCCTTCCCGTATGCGGGAGTACCACGTACGCCTGCGAGACCTTGCAGTCGAGTCCGGCGTACCAGTGACATGGGGCATCTTCTCCCAACGCGCCCTGCCTGGAGTGTTCCGGGACTATCTGAACCTGCTAGATGAAACCGCCGCTGCAGGTGGACGCATGTTTGCCCAGGTGCACTCACGTGCCCTCAACGTCCTCTATACCTTTGAAGCCCACACACCTTTTGACAGTTGGGAAGTCTGGCGCGATCTACGTGCGTTGCCGCTTGACGAGCAGAAAGCGCGCTTGCGCGATCCTGACCTTCGCTCCAAACTGATCAAGGAAGCAAGCAGCGCAAGCAAACGTCACCTGAAACGCGGCCACACCATCATGCCGCCCGATTGGAAAACCGTGTACCACATGACGGACGCGTCCCAACCCGGCGCACCGCTCGCGAGTATCGCTGCGGCAAAAGGTGTTTCGCCAGTCGAAGTCATGCTCGACCTAGCACGCGAATCGGACTTCAAAGCGCTCTTCCGCATGCCAATCAACAATCACAATGATGACGACGTGTTGGAGATGATGAAGCACAAACGTTCGGTTGTGACCTTCTCCGACTCCGGCGCGCACGTTTCCCAGATCATGGACTCATCGCTGCAGACCAATGTCTTCAGCCAATGGGTACGCGAGCGGGAGGCATTCACGCTGGAAGAGGCCGTACGCATGGTCACCTTCGACACCGCCTCGCAGTGGGGTTTCCATGATCGAGGGCTGCTGCGCCCAGGAATGGCTGCCGATATCAACGTGATTGATCCCAACACCATCGCGCCGAATCTGCCGGAGGTAGTGACCGACCTGCCCGCGGGTGCCAAACGCTTCAAGCAGACAGCGAAAGGCATCCTTGCAACGATCGTGAACGGCGAGGTCTTGCTGCGCTCGGCTGAGCCGACCGGGAACACCCCAGGCAAGCTGATACGTGGGCCATTAATACAGTAGTCCGCAAGGCACACTCCGCGCTGAAGCGGAGCTCTCGGGGTCGAGGCGCATAGTCGGACGTGATCTCACAGCGAGGTTTATAGGGCGCTATTCTTACAACTCGGAGCAGTCCGCTGACTGCGACACCTAGCCCAATTGCAGGCGTCAGTGAACACCGGTGCGGGAACTGCGCAATGGTGCCACAACGGAATGCGCGCAAGTCGAGCAAACCGCAAAGGGTCCGCTCTCATCCTCAGAGTGTCGCTGATAGGCTACGAGACAGTTGTTGCGGCACTCCAAAAGCTGCCGCATCGGCGTCACCGAATAGTGCAGAACCCAATCTGGATTCGTGAACAGACTCACGCTGTTGAGTTGTAGATCGACCGCGCCTGCATTTGCCCAGACTTGCGCAAACTAATCCTACAAGCCTACTAAAGTGCCAAAGTACTGTGGGGTATAAAGCCCGGCAAACCAAGGAAAGTGGGTGCGCCTAGATCCTGAAATTCCTGCCTAGTTTCGATGATTCGCGCCGCTGTCGACTCGTCAGAGCACAGACCAAGTTCGTAAGCCATCCAAACCGCCTTTGCCACTCACTCCTTCCTCGTTTGCACCATCTACTAGCACGATCAAATGAAACTCTTTACTACGTCATACTCCGGCAACGTCGCAGGTTGTACTAATCGAATCGCATGCCACTGGAAACTCCTAGGGCGCCGGTTGCCTGTCCCATCGCCACACTTGACCATGGCTCATAGTTAGTGGCACGCAATAGTGCACATGAACATCGGCAACTTGAACAGCGTGCAGCCTTCCGCGGAGGCCTGTGCAGCAGTTGAGATTGGCTCCCACTCGTCGCCTGAAGCGATCACGTCCACCACAGGTGCCCCGGCTCAGCTGCAGCCCCGCCTAACCCACACGCCGCTTAATTACCTCAAGCGGATCCTCGCCGTTTGAGCGTCCCAAAATACCGTGATACTGGTACCCCAGCAGGCGCTGCAGTCGCTCCGATAGCATTGGGATAGTTTCCTGCGGGATNCTCACAAACTGGTTCTCCTGTTGCCGGAGCCAGCCGACGTTNTAGTTNACGTTGAANCCACAGCGTTCAGTATCCCCCGTGCTCGCNCCCCCGCCATGCCAGCANGCACCATCCCAGATCAGGAGCGATCCGCGAGGCATCGAGACCATGATTCGCTCGGCGTTCTGATCCACAGGCTCAAGACTCGTGTGGGAAAAAGGCACGATGTTGGTGCCGCCGTTGTCCGCCGTGAAGTCATCTATCGCAAACATCGTATTGCATACAAAAGACTGGTGCGGCCGTGTCGCGGGCCAGAGCCCGTCGTCCTGATGGAGGGGCTGCGCCGTCTCGCCAGGAAAGATCTTGATCATCACAATGATCGAAAGCTGAAACGCCGGCCCAAGCACACCCTCAACGATCTGCAGCAGGCGCTCGTCCGTGACCGTATCGTCAAAGGCTCGGGTTCTGCCGAGCAGATTAGACGCCCGTTTGGTACGTGTACCGCCAAAATTTTCCTGCCCAAACGCGGTCTCGGCCTCAATCGCCTGCAGCGCGCTGGTGCAAGAGTACAGCTGTTCCGGCGTCATGAAGTCCGGAATCACCGTGTAGCCGTGTTCACGAATCTCGGCAATCGCTTCTCTAACAGTCTTCGCTTCCACTCCAGTAATGGGGTTCATGTGGGGGTTCGCACCTCAATCTGTTGATCCTTACAACCTTACCCTGATTGCCGCCGGCGTGGACGTCTCCCGGCCTGAAGTTACAATAGTCATCATGCGGGTCGACTTGTACCAGGTATGCCAACTGGCAGCGTTATCATTGTTGCTTGCCGCGTCGCCCGCGCGCGGCGCGCCTGACGATGATGATCAACTCCGACACCCCTCAACCTCGTCAACCACCGAGGCGGCTAGCGGCGGCTCAGGCGACAACGCTCCGGATGATGAAGCGTCCGCTCCGCCGGCAGTCCGCGACACAAATAACCAACCGATGGAGGAGATGGTTGTTCAGGCTGACCGAGGCTTCGGCCCCGATGACGTCCGCGATCTTGTATTCATCAACCAGGTGCACAACGCGCACAGTGAGGGCGGGCGGCTATACAGCCAAAAGCGTTACAAAGAAGCCTTCCCGTACCTACTCGAAGCCGCGCAGCAGGGGTTCAAGAAATCCCAGTTCCGCCTTGCTTACCTGTATCGCAGAGGCCTCGGTGCCCCCTACGATCCCATCGCAGCTATCGGCTGGCTTGGCACCGCGGCTCGCGGTCACGCCACGCCAGAAATGAAGCGGGTATTCAAGATGATCTGGGCCCGCGTACCTATCGAACGGCAGGAGGAAGTGCTCGCGATCATCGATGAATACGACGAGCAGTACGGCAACGAGAACACCCGCACTACCTGCCGCATGACTCGCAAGGCAGGTACCTACGTCAAACGCATGACCTGCCAGTTCATCGACGAGCGCCTGTACGCGGACTACGAGGATCTACTCGAAGGCCTGGAGCCGGACACGGCACTCCCGCCGCCTTTGCCCGAATAGGCGGCGCCGCGTCCGAATTGTCGGCTTCCTGCATCAAACACAATTACCCGCACAACTGGCATCAGTGCGCGCTGATCTCAAGCTGTTCCCTGCGCAGCTCCAACGTCCATCAGTGACGCCGGTCACGCCTTAGCCAAAGCCGCAACACTGCAAACAGCGCGTAAACTGCGTTGTGGGTCCAGACAACTTGCCGGGGCAGATAAGAAAACGGGCGGACCTAANGGCCCGCCCATTCTTTGGCAGTCGGCCACCGCGTCAAACCGCAGCCACAAGCCATTTTGCTCAGAGTGCTTCTTTAGTCGTCTTCACAATCGCAGCAGCCACCTTGTAGGGGTCNGCGTTTGATGCGGGACGCCGGTCTTCAAGGCGACCTTTCCAGCCATCCTCTACCGTTCCAACCGGAATCCGGATGGACGCGCCGCGGTCGGAGACGCCGTAGCTAAACTCATTGATCGACTGAGTCTCGTGCTGACCTGTCAGCCGCTGATCGTTGTCGGCACCGTAAACGTGAATGTGGCGAGAGATGTTCTTGCCAAACTCTTCACAGATCTTGGTGAACACGTCTTCCTGACCCGACTCACGCATGAGACCGTTCGAGAAGTTGGCGTGCATGCCGGAACCATTCCAGTCGGTGTCACCGAGCGGCTTCGGGTGCCATTCGATGGCAAAGCCATGTTTCTCAGCGGTGCGCTCCAGAATGTAGCGGGCTACCCAGGTCTCGTCACCNGCACGCGCCGCGCCTTTGGCAAACACCTGGAATTCCCACTGACCTGCAGCAACTTCAGCGTTGATGCCTTCAACATTGATGCCGGCTTCAAGGCAGAGATCTAGATGATCTTCGATCACTTCCCGACCGTAGGCGTTATTGCCACCCACCGAGCAGTAATAGGGACCCTGGGGACGCGGAAAGCCGCGGTCGGGGAACCCTGGGGGTAGATCGGTAACGGGATCCCATAGGAAGTACTCCTGCTCGAACCCGAACCAGAAATCGTCATCGTCATCTTCAATCGTGGCACGACCATTAGACTCGTGAGGTGTGCCATCCGCGTTCAACACTTCGGTCATCACTAGGTAGGCGTCTTTGCGATCGGGGTCCTNGAAGATCGCTNCCGGCTTCAATAGNCAGTCAGAGTCGCTGCCGTCAGCCTGCTGCGTGGAGCTGCCGTCGAAGGACCACATCGGACACTCTTCCAGGGTCCCACCAAAGTCCGACTCAACGCGGGTCTTGCTCCGCAGGCTCTGTGTAGGCTTGAAACCGTCTAGCCAGATGTACTCGAGTTTGCTTTTACTCATTGTATTTCGTAATCCTCCATAGGGCGTAATTGTCTCGCGACCTGGTTGCCAATCCCTGCCAAGCTCGACCTTGAGTCGGTCCCCCCTTGGTGATGCACTATCGGGCTACAGCCAGATGCCAGCGGTCTACCGCTTGGCAACGCTATGCAACAAGCGTTCCGCTTTTCTGCCGACGCCACGCCACAAAGCCTGTGGGTGCGTCAAANCCGCGCCACGCCTGGAGTTTCCGCCGCAAAAGCCGCGTTCAACCCCTCTGCTGTGCAACAAATTCAACCAGCGGATCGGACGCTTACGCACTATCTTGGTGCGTTTCGCCCCATCTGCGCGCACGTTTTCGNCAGNCGAGTATCTGCCATTCAGAACGGCATTACCAGCAGGGTCAGGGACGGGAACGGAGCTTAATGGNGGAACTGGNNTCACCACTCGCGCAGCAATCGCACCACCTCAGTGCAGTTGTCCGGCCGAACATCACGGTCGCGCGCGAGACAGGCCATTGTGAGTTGTTCGAGCAGTGGCGGAACGTGGATGTTGGTGACCGAAGACGGTGCGGGCGGCGCCACCGACATGATCTGATCGGTCATTTCACGAACCGTATNCGCNAGAAAAGGAGTGCGCCCGGTCAAAATCTCGTAAAGCACGGCACCAAGNCTGTAGATATCCGTGCGAAAGTCGATACCCGGATTCCGCTCGATCTGCTCCGGTGACATGTACGCGATGGTTCCCTGCAGATTAGCACGGCCGGTAATGTTGTCTGNNCGCTCACCNCNATGCNCGGAGGCGTTGCTCGAATCCAGGTCATCCTGGGAACCGTCCCGGTTCCANACCTTTGCGAGACCCCAATCAACCAGAAGAACTTCCCCAAAGCGGCCTACCAGAATGTTCTCCGGCTTNATGTCCCGGTGTNCNACNCCATGACTGTGTGAGTACGCAAGCGCGTTGGCCACCTGAACAAAAACATCAATCAATTGGGACAGGTCATACCGCTCGCGGTACTCCAGGACCTCCCGCAAGGTATAGCCATGGACCAGTTTCATCGTGAAGTACATGTGCCCATGGTTGTCCCGACCCAGATCGTAGGTCGGCACAATCGAAGGNTGCTGCAGCATTGCGCTCACCCTCGCCTCGCGCAGGAACCGCCGCTGTTCTATCTCATCGGTCTGGAGTCCAGGCAACAGTTTCTTGTGGCAGACCATGCGNTTGAAAACAACATCCCAGCAGGAACGGATCACGCACTTGCCACCTTTGGCAATGGTCTTGAAATACATGTAACGCGTTGTCGTACCGATTTTCATCGGCAACGGCTTGTCCGTTTNCTNGAGATAAACGGCGGCGTAATCATCCTCTTCGGTTGGCTCGGGGAATTGCGTCATACCAGACTCCTGTCGCCATCCGGCCGGATGGCACTGGCTGACTCTTAATATTGTAGTCACATGGGCGACATACCCAAACACCCACGTACACATTCACTCAACCGGGAAGCGATCGTCATCCGCCTCGTGCAAAAATTGCGACGTACGCAGGACAATGCAGTGCAGCCCGTGATTAGGCTGCAAGGGCCAGCAAAGAGCTTCAGCAGAGAGCTTGGTTGCGCCAGAGATGTTCTTATGACGCGGGACCAGTTTCTCTTTCAATCAAGCTGCCGAGTGGCTTGGTGCGAAGCGCATCGCGTCCCCAAACACACTCGTGGTATTGATAGAGACTAAAAACTCAATCCATATCGCAAGGGCAGCCTCGAGCGGTGCCAGCGTACCGATGAAGTTAGTCTCCACAAACGCCTACTCGCGGTGAGTCGCAACGTGAGGCTTGTGCAGCGCCGCAGTGTGATAGACAAGATCCACGCCTGCGATGAGATCACGCACGAGCACCTGATCAGCAACCGAGCCAACAACGTCCGTGGTCGTCGAAGGCATNATGTCGATGCCAANCACGCCAATTCCATCGGAGGCTAAACGCCGCGCGATGGCTTCGCCAAGGCGGCCTGAAGAGCCCATAGCTGGCGCCNACATCAAAGGTCAGGTTGGTCGATGACCCGCAAACTCTAGCCGCCCGAGGCCTTGCGTGTCAGTCCCATTTCGGTGAGCCTCCGTCCTACTCCAGCTAATGCCAGACTGACGGTTACGACGAGGAACAGCACATGCAAAACGTAGAAGGCAAAGTGGCATTCATTACGGGCGGCGCCAGCGGCCTGGGGCTTGCCATGGCGCGTTCATTTACCAACGCGGGCATGAAGGTGGTTATCGCCGACATCCAGGACGACGCGCTCGAGGCAGTTGCCAACGAGTTTTCTGATTCAAACGCCAGCCTGATTACCATGCAGGTTAATGTGACCGATCGCGACGCGATGGAAGATGCGGCCAGCCGCACAGTCGACGAGTTTGGCAAAGTGCATGTGGTCTGCAACAACGCGGGGGTTGCCGTCTCCGGCAACGTCGCCGATATGACCTATCAGGACTGGGACTGGGTCATGCAGGTCAACCTGGACGGGGTCGTCAACGGCATCGTGAGCTTCGTAAATCGCATCAAAGAGCACGGCGAAGGCGGGCACTTCGTCAACACTGCATCCATCGCCGGGCAGTTTGGTATGGGCGGACTGTCCGTCTACAACGCCACCAAGTTTGCGGTGGTAGGCATGTCGGAGTCTATGCGCCAAGACCTCGCTGGTAGCAATATTGGCGTCTCTGTGCTCTGCCCCGGCTTTGTAGCTACAAACATTTTTTCCTCTGAGCGCAATCGCCCGGACGCGCTCGGTGGGCCCGGCGCCTCGGGCTTTGGTGCCGGCCTTGACGTCAGCGAGGAACAGCAGGCAACCATGCAACAGGCGACAAAACAGATCATGGACCCAGCGGCAATCGGAGATATGGTGCTGCACTCGATACAGAACGACGTCTTCTACATCCTTTCGCACGAGCAGTTCAAAGAACCACTTGCACTGCGGGCGCAGGAAATAGCCAGATCGTTTGACCATTGGTCAAACTGGCGCCAGGAGCACGGCGTGTAACCATTCTGATTCACACAGCATCCGCAGGCCAGGGTGAAATCGGTGGCCGATACGATCTCGCGAGGATCTCTCGGCGCGCAATATTCAACTGGAATTTGAAGCGACGAATTGGACTCGAGCGAGCTATAGGCGGACCCCCCAGCAGCCTCAGAGCCCCAAGAGAGTTGCAAAGAGATCAGAAAGCAGCAACTGCTCCTTCGATTCAGCTCTTACGTGACTTACCGGGTGGCGGCAGGATCTTTTCACCAGATTCCATCAGTTGTGTCCGCGTGCCGCGATGAAGCCCCCCAGCAGAATCGCTAGCCCACCCGCGATAGTGAGGAGTTCCGGAACTTCGCCCCAGAACAGCCACGACGCGATGGCTACCCAGATAAGGTTGCTGTACTCGAAGGGCGCAAGGGTTGCGGCACGCGCATAGCGCGAGGCGACCGCGGCCAGAAAGTGGATGCATGCAGAGCCCACCCCGGCGATCGCAAAGAGGCCCCAGTCTGAACCCTCGGGCGTGACCCAATCACCAGCTAGTGTGAGAATCAACGCGACCAGTCCTGAGATGGGCATCATGTAGATCGCGAGAGTCGCGGGTCGCTCACGGCCCGCCAACTGACGGTTGCTGACCAGAATCAGGGCCCAGCACGTGGCTGAGCCAAAGATCGCAAAAACGGCGGGATGTAGCACAAACTCCGAGACTTCAACACCACCGCCAGACGCAACGATCGAGACTGTTCCCGAAAACCCCACAAGTACGCCAATCCAACGCCGTAAGCCGACCCTTTCGCCAATGAGGGGGTAGGAAAGCAGCACAACGAGGAGTGGCGCCACATACGCTAGCAACACCGCGGTCACCAAAGGCACAAACTTCAACCCATAGAAGAAGCCAAAGGTGGCGCCGCAGGCGAGGAAACCCCGGTAGAGATGCCAGAGCGGCAGGTCTGTGCGGAACGCCTCAACGAAACCGCCCTCCCGATGAGCAATCGAAAGAGCGACTGGAAGAGCAAANAGCGTGCGCAGCAGCACAATCTCAGCCGTCGCGTAGGAGCCGGCAAGGGCTTTGACGGAGGTATCAATGGCGGCCGCGCAAAACATGGCAGCCGACATCAGCGCCGCTCCCTTCCAGGGCGACTCTGGCAAGGCTCCACGCTTGACCTGCACGTCACCCACAACTGCGTCACGAGGAGATGTTGGCGAGAGCGGCGAGACTTCCTTGACCAAATTGTTCATTGACCGAATCCGGCAGTATGACGTCCGCCCCTGCGAGGCGCGCATTTGAAACCACCGCGGAACCAAGTTCAAGACAAATGAACCCGCTGGTGAAATCGACGGCAATCGGAGCCCCATGGGCTACCCAGGTACAGGTGGTCAGAACCAGGACTGCAACAAGATTCTTCAACGTATGCACCGGATTGTNTAAAAGTTGCGTCACCCCATTACGAAGCATATATCCACTATAGAACTTTGATTCCTAGGAGCTTTAATTATTCTCCCGCGCCAAGAGGACTTCGTGCATAAATGAGCCGGCAGACCCGGCCTCACGCTTCAACAAGAACCATGAATTGATTGCCACTCTGACCATCAATCCTAAATACCTCATAATCTGAGAAGTCCCGGGCGAACGGTATTGAGCGCGCTTCGATCTCCGCGAGAAATTTGGTCACCTCCTGCGGCCAAAGTTTGACAAAGAGTCGCGAGGTGCCCGTGGGTTCGGAGTTAACGTTCAGTATCACATGGCACTCTCCACGACTGACCTCATACACCAGCACGGCCCTCGCCTCTTCAAACCGACAGCGCTCTTCGAAGACCAGCAGGCTGATGCAGTGCTGCATGGCCCNCCTGCATGTTGCTCATAAACAACACGGGCCGTGTGAAACAGACATNCTTTCTGGACGCGGGCCCTTTGCCTTCGCGCTCTTCGTTCTGATCGTNCACTGCTCCACTTCNATATGGCTTNATCATGNCNCNTCTGGCACAGACCGGGTTGCCANCCTTNGGAGTTTGTCCGCCATGGTTCGCTTCGCTATGGTTCGGCCTTCGAAAAATCTCCGGTGCCCACNATGGCTTCTTCACTTTCNAAATCCCGCNTGNACAGAATCTCCGAGTGGCAGTCNTTGCTAGTGGACCGTGGTGTACTGCCGTGCGCGCTCACCCTTGTGAATCAAGGCGGCAAAACCGTATTCCTCGAAGGAGCGGGNTACGCGGACGTTCCNGCGCAGAAGCCAATCGGCGAAGAGTGCATCTTCCGGCTGTATTCAATGACCAAGCCCATCGTCTCTATCGCCCTTCTGATGCTCTACGAAGAAGGACGCTTTCAACTCGGTGACCCCGTATACCGTTTCCTAGGGCCGAAATGGCGCAAAGAGAACATGCAGGTCTTCACCGGCTGGAAAGGCGGCGACGAGGCACGCAAGGCCCTTAAGTTTGCCACCGAGCCCTGCGCCACTGACATGACGATGGGGCAAATCCTCACGCACACGGCCGGCTTGTCGTATGGCTTCGACCCGTCGGGGCGTGGCATCCCGGTCGACCGTGTATATGCCAAAACCCTCAAACACCCGGCACGCAAAGGGGCCACGAAGGACCCAAATGACCCTTCCATGATGCACGCTTTCTGCGAGGCGCTCGCGGAAATGCCTCTGCTCTATCAACCCGGCACTCAGTGGAATTACTCCTACGCCGCCGATGTCTCGGGCGCCCTCATCGAAGTGTTGTCGGGGCAGCCACTGGACGTCTTTCTAGAAGAACGCCTGTGTAGCCCACTGGGCATGTCCGACACCAGCTTCGATGTGCCGGCTGATAAGGCCAGCCGCCTTGTTCGCAATAACCGGTACGTGCCACCTGAAACGGTTAGCGAAGCGCCCATCAGCGGCACGGAGTCTCTCGCTTGGCCACACCTCGGCACATACCAGGATATTGATGAAGGCTCACGAGCCGCATATCTCGACTGCTCGAGGCCCAAATTCCTGTCCGGTGGAGGAGGTATGGTTGGCACAATTGGCGACTACTCCGCATTCTGCGCCATGCTGCTGGCCGGCGGCGCCGCACCCGACGGCACCCGAATACTGGGGCGCAAGACATTGCAATTTGCGACCAGCAATCACCTGCCTGGCGGCGCCGGCTTGATGGACCTGGTACCAAAACCAGAGTTTCAGTACTCGGAGACAGCCAAAAACGGTGGCTCCTTTGGTCTCGGCTTCTCGGTGGTGGAATCACCGCAGGCAGCACAGCTCATCGGATCTGTTGGGAGTTTCGCCTGGGGTGGGGCGGCAGCAACCATGTTCTGGTGCGACCCCATGGAAGATCTCCATGTGATCTTCTGTACCCAGGTCATGGGTATGCAGCCGCCAAACATGCTGCGCGCCAAGCTCGGAAGTTTTGTCTACAGCGCACTGGAAGGAAACAGCTTGTAATAGCTGATACTACTGCTCCTCCGTCAGCGTGTGATAACGCCCCGTTTCGAGTGCGCCGTGAACCTCCCGCAGACCACTCGGCCAGACCACAGTGGCCGCGACGTTTCCTGCGGCAGGCAGACCGAACCGCAGCCGGGGATCATGAGCCGAAGCGTAGCTGCCGTCGGTTCGCACGCGGCGCGCCCCGCATAGGTCGCCCTGGTGCAGGGCACCAATCGCGACGCGAGCCCCCACCGCGGGCGCGCCTGTCCGGTTACGCAGGTCAAAGCCAATCCACCGGGCGGAAGACTGCACCGCTTCATTCCGGTATATGCGGGCCGGGCCGTTGCTATTGGTTACCAGAATGTCTGTGTCACCGTCATTATCGAGATCGCCAAAAGCGGCGCCGCGGCTTACTTCTGCCCGTTCGAGTGCCGCAACACCCTTGACTTCGACAAACCGTTTGCCATTGTTGCGCCATAGCTGATTGCGTAACCGCAGTGGGTAGGCTTCACCGGCCTGGCGCTGAGTCTCGATAGGGTAGACCGCGCCGTTAGCAACAAAGAGATCTAGGTCGCCGTCGAGTTCGAGGTCGAACCACTGGGTTCCAAACCCGGTGTATGCGGCGCTGGTGGCGGCGAGTCCCGCAGCATTAGTCCCGTCTACAAACCAGCCGCCTTCGTTCACGTAGAGGGTATTGGTCTCCGTGGTGAGGTGGGTGACAAACAGATCGGTATCACAATCCCCATCGTAGTCGGCTGCGGCAACCCCCATGCCCGCCTCTGGCGCCCCATTGGCATTGTAGGCAACAAACGACAGGACCGCCTCATTGCGCAGCGCCTGACCCGGGCGCTTCGAGCTGTTGAGCCAGAGCAGATTGGCAGCGCCGTCGTTGGCCACGTACCAGTCTGTCTGCCCATCGCCGTCAAAATCATCTGCAATAACGCCCATAGCAGGACCAGTCGCCTTGTCAACACCAAGCGCTACGGTCACATCTGCAAACTTCATCCCGCCCAGATTGCGATAGACGCGATCTTGACGCGCGGGATACACTTGGGGCGCGCAATAAGTGGGCCGCAACGACGCGTCTTTGCAGTCCTCGTTCTGTGCCAGGCTATAGTCCAGGTAGTTACCCACGTAGAGATCCGGACGCCCGTCACCGTCAATGTCGGCGAAGCTGGCGCTCACCGACCAATCCTCGCTGGCAAGCCCGGAAGCCGGGGTCACATCCCGGAAGCGCCCACCACCCAGATTTTCAAAGAGCTGATTGGAGCCGAAGTTCGCGAGAAACACATCCGTGTCACCATCGCCATCAACGTCGCTGGTCGCGATGCCCATGCCGTAACCGTTTGCGCGAACGCCTGACGCCGCGGTCACGTCTTCGAAACGCAGTGCCACGGTGCTGACATTACGGAACAGTTGATCTCCCGGCAGTTGCCCACTTCGATCAGCAAGCGGCCCCCCCTGGATCAGCCACAGATCAAGGCGGCCATCGCCATCGAAATCAAGCATGCCAACCCCGGCGCCAACGGTTTCCACCAGCCAACGCTCTCCCTGCATGCCGTTCTCGTGCACAAACCGGAGTCCCGCATCTTTCACTTCTGTCAGAGTAGCTTGCATCGGCTCGTCAGGTGCCGCATACACAAACGCCGGGGCAGCCAGCAATGCCAACTGCAAGAGCCGCACTAAGCCGACTTCAGAGATTGTCGACACTGCCGTCAAAAAACGTTTCGGCATGGCCAAACGCGTCTACGCCTACATCAATGCCCGCGAGGCGCCCAGCAATGTCATCAGCTGGAGGATGAATACCACCCCATATCCTCGACAGGCTGCATTGATCCGACGCATCGCGATAGGTCGCCCATTGCAACGTCATCGAAACCGAAGGGCCTTCCTCAAACACCAAGAATTCGTTTGCCTCGATCTCGAATCCGCTCATGCCGCCCGGGAAGTAAGCATCGCCCGTGAGTGCTGTCAGCACCTCGGCAGCAGCACGCGAATAGGTTGAATGACCAGAGATGTAGCCCGCAAACGGTGGCGTTACGAACGTTGGGCGCTGATAGGGCCACCAGTCTTCGGCAAGGATCCAGCCCACACCAGCCACATCTGTTGCAGGGTCATCGATGAAGTTCGGACCCCGCCAGGCAAACAGCTTGATCTTGCCAACGTGTTCATCCGCATCACCCGCAAGCGGGTCCCCTGTGACTATCAACTCAACGTATCCGGGTTCGAGCGGAATCCCCAACGCATCGTATGAGAGACCCGTCTGATCTGTGCTCTGGCCCCTGTCAGCCATGGCCCGGATTGCCGAGATCGGCCGCAGATAGTCGTACCAGCCTTTAATGCCCCAGGCAGTAATTGCCGCATCGTGCATCGTTCCGCCAAGCACAAAGTAGGCTTTGATGTCCCATTCGAGACGGGATAGTTCTTCGCCCTGACCGCGGAACCGCCTTTCAAGCATCGGATGTTCGTTGACCTCGTTCATGATCACAAACCAATGCCCGGGAGGTGTCTCAGAATCAGGTCCATCCGCCCAAAACTCCGCCAACACCCGGCTGTAATCGCCACGCGGCACTATCTGCGGCACATAAGCAGCGCCTGTCGCAGGGTTCGTCGTGTACCCGATGCTTGCGTCACCTCCCGCTAGCGTGTCATAAAACGCCCGGTGACCCGGGAAGTCAGTCGGGTAATTGGCGACCGGTATGTTGCCAAGACTCGCCGGAGAGATGTCGACCATGACTCCATCGGCAGGATCAAGGTGCGAGGACCAGATCGAAACCAGTGAGAAACCCCACTTATACTCGTCTTCGAGGCTGCCACCGACCAGCGGTGGCATACCAGGATCGTGGAATACCCAGTAGTCGAACCCAGCACGTGTGTACACGGTCCGGTCAACATCCGAAAGCGCGAACGGCACCACCTGGCCCCACTCAGGTGACAGAAAGTCCGGGTCAGAGGTCACTGCATTTCCAGCCTGATCGATAAACTCGCTGAGCGCCAACGGCTGCCAGCGGTTGAGATCGGTTATATCCGGATTGCCAGGCTGATCGGGGAACAACCTCTCGTTGACCGGCGCGTAGCTGACGTTGGCGTAATCGTTTGCCTCGTTCGCTCTATCCGCAAGACCAAAAGCAAGGTAGCAGGCCGCCAGGTGATTACCGAGCGCCGCGCCGGCATCGTCACCGCCGTCCGCATAGTCCTCCCCATCAAAGTCCGGGTCGAGCTCAAGCGCACCCATCAACGCCAAGGCATCACGCTCAATCGTCGCAGCCCTCGGCGAGCCCGCAAATCGCGCACGGATCATACGGTACGCGGCATGACTGAGTGCGGCCTCACGCGCACCTACGTCGAGCACTACATCGTCCAAACTGCATACCACGCCCGATCGGGTTCGGCCATGCAACCATGGAGCCGCAGTGTCATCAAAGTACGCCCACGCGTCATACATTGCAGCAGAGATGTGGAACAGATTACGGGCATGCACGGTTGGACGGGCAAAGTCGTTCCGGATGGACTGCAGCAACACCTCGTTCCAGCGTCGCGCCACAGATACCTCGGCCCGCGCGGGCACCCCAGGGACATAGTTCGCGGTCACCGTGACCGCCTCGCCCGGCATGGTGAATGTCGTCATAGCTGCGGTGCGATTGGTAAATGTACCGCCGGCATCGGTCGACCAGTGACTAAAAAAGTAGCCTTCGGGCGGCGCTGCGGCGCCAAGCGATACCACATCGCCTTCTTCATAAGCGCCGTCGCCCGCACCCTGAACCACAGAGAGACTTTGACTCACCCCGTCCCGTTCAATGGTGATGAGCCGGTCCGCGGCAACCGCTTCCCTTCGTGAGGCACTGCCATCCGGCCAGCGCACAACCACGTCAGCGACAGTTTCACTGCCCAGACCGAAATGCACCTCCAAAGGATCATGAGCTGTGAAGTTATTGCCACCGCGCAGCTCTCGAATCTGCGTACCGCTTGTGGTCGTAACCGTCACAAGCGCCCCAATCCCGAACCGGTTGCCACTCGCGTCCCGGAGCTTGATAGTCAGGTAGTGATTCTCGTTGCTGGTGTCGTTCCGGTAGTAAACCAGCTGCTCCTCGTCATTATTGGCAAGGAGAATATCGATCGCGCCGTCACGATTGGCATCAAAACACACCACCGCGCGCCCCTGCCCATCGTGGTCAACGCCAAACGCGTCGGCCATCTCGACGAAGGTCCCATCACCCTGATTGTGAAAGAAGCGGGACGAATTCACCGCAAAGGGAGTACCGCCGGCATCGCCCTCTAAGCCCGTATTGCTGCCAGTCCCCGTTACGCCGCGCCATCCATTTACATGGTAAATGTCCAGATGACCATCATTGTCGAAATCAGCGGAACATGCACCCCAGCCCCAACCGCCATCGGCCACACCCGCAGCATTCGTGACGTCGGTGAAGTCGCCATTGCCCTTATTACTGTACAGACGGTTACCCAAGAAAAAACCGGCCTGGAAGATCGAGGTCACGAACCAGTCAAGGTCGCCATCATTGTCGAAGTCGCCTACCGTCGCACCCATACCCGCCTCATCGATGATGACGTCAGGGTCGGTGGTCCTGGTGAAGGTGCCATCGCCGTTGTTGCGCATAACCTGGCTGGTCTGAAAATCCGCTGCCACAAGTAAGTCGAGATCGCCGTCGGAGTCGATATCCGCCAAATTTGGCGTGAAGGAGTAGTCGATCAAACCCGTTATTGCGGTGTCGACGCCCCGCTGCGTCGAGGGTTGGACCACCAATTCATCAAGCCCAGCAGCTACGCTAGCGTTGACAAAGGTTCCATCGCCGTTGTTCTGCCATAAAGTCTCGAACCCACCAGCGGTTGGCGTACCCCAATGTCCTAAGAAGAGATCGAGATCCCCATCCTGGTCGTAGTCGCCAAATACGGACGAAACCGAAACCGGAGCGGTAAGCGCGATGCCGGACGTCGCCGTCACGTCAACAAAGCTGCCATCTCGATTCTCGAACAAGTGATGAAAATCGCCCTCAACCGCGCCCACAAAGAGGTCCAGATCCCCATCACCGTCGATGTCAGCAAACGCAGGACCACTGGCTTTGCTCGTGACCGCCAATCCAACGCTTCCGGCCACTTCATTGTACGTACCGTCGCCAGCATTGCGGTACAAATGCCACGCCGCGTCCTCACCGCCCACAACCAGTACATCAATGTCGCCATCGGCGTCATAGTCCGCCGCCGCGATGCCACTCGCAAACTCTCTGGGCTCGAACTCATTACGCGGGGTAGTAGTGGGATCAAGCGGATTGGCGAAACCCCAGGCGCGCTCCATACCCGCAAAACGGGCCAACTCAGCAAAACGCACGGTTGCGTTAGGGTCAGCGGAGCTNGTTGGAACCGGGGTTGGGGTTGGGGTTGGGGTTGGGGTTGNNGTNGGGGTTGAAGTGAGCGCAGGCGCTGGTGCGCCTCCACTGCCACCACCACCGCCTCCGCCGCCGCCGCAGGCGGTCAGAAGTGCGAGAACGAGCAAGAGAGCCGACAGGCGAGAATCAGGGAGCACGTGCATGCACCCAGTGTAACCGTTCAGGGGCGGGCTTCGCCCGCGCTTGATGGAGGCGGAGGGCTCATCAATAGCGGCGGGGTCCACCAAGCAGAACCTGGCGCGAATGGTCGCAGCCCGGCGAGTTCTCCTGAGGCCATCGACTCAATGAGCATGAAAGCGTCCGGGTGGGGGAGCTGTGCCTCCGCAACGGCTGCCGCACCCACCTCATCCCCATCGGCCAGCTCAGCAAAGGCGAGCGTGATCCTGGTGTCTACATCATCGCGTGCCCGAAGTATTGCGTTTGCCCGCTGGCGTGCTCGCTGAGATTGTCCACAAAGCGCTTCAGCGCGCGCCAGGACAATGTGTGCCTGGCCCCAGCCAGGCTGCAGGGCNAGCGCCCTCTGCAGTGCAACTACTCCGGCGCAGTCGCCTATCCCCAGACTAGCCAGACCTAGCCAATAGGCAGTCCTGGCATCNGGGGACTGCTGCAAAANTTCAGCATACAANTCCTGCGCGACAGCAAACTGGCCGTCTGACATGGCAAAGGCTGCAGCCAGTTGCCGGGCCTCCGGTGCATCATCCAGCTCCCGGCAGCGGACAAGCGCAGCACGGGCCTGGGCAGGTGCCCGCGTTCGCTGAAGGTATGCCAGCACATACCATCCGCGAGCCNCGTCCGGCTGGCGCTCAGTCANCTGTTTTGCGGCNTGGATTGCTTCACTCAGCTTGCCTGCNCTGGCAAGCTCGCGGACGAGTCGCAAGCCGAGGCCCTGATGTTCCGGAGCAAACGCCACTGCATTGCGAAGTGAAACGATGGCCTGATCCGTATCACCACGCGCCAACGCCCAGTCGGCCGCAACTTCAAACACACGTGACGATTGACTGAGGTGTGCAACTTCGAGCAACCGCAGATCNTCTATTTTTGGNGCGAGCCGGTTGCCAGGGTCACGGCCCAGCCACAATGCCACCGCCTCCATGTCACCCTGCTCGCGTGCAAGGGCGGCAAGCTTGAATGGGATCTGCCCCGCCTCGGGCTCAATTTCNCACGCACGTTTCANCAGCTGGACGGCCTGCTCAGCATCACCCTGGGCCTGCAGCACATCGGCCAGCGTGGCCATGACTACCGCTGCATCAGGGTCGAGCTCAAGTGCGCGATTCAGTGCCTCTCTACTAGCCGCAACGTCCCCNCTCAGCCAGCGTCCCAAACCCAGGCGATACCACGCCGCCTTATCTTTATTGTCGANTTCGGTAACAAGCTCAAAGTCCCGCACGCTGCCTNCAATATCGCCAAGCTCTGAGCGAGCGATACCGCGCAAGTACCGCCACTCGGTCAGATCAGCTTCGCGCAGCGCTTCATCATAAGTACGCCGAGCCAGTTCCCGCAGACGCTGCGCGTGATAGAGCATAGCGAGGCGTCCCCAAGCTGAAGAGCGTTCGACCGGAGTCTTTGCCTCGAGCACCCGCTGCACGGTTTCCGCTCGCGCAAGCTGCAACGACTCTGCAAGCGCCGGAGGCACCCCGGCAAGTTCCGCGTTTGCNTGGCCCTCATCNACGGCCAACACCTGGCNGCTCATGGCCATAGACGTGCCAACCAAGCAGAGCAGCATTGCGATGTTGACCANCTGACTCCTACGNCCCGAACACCCATTCATAGTCCCCNTCCCCGCCGCAGGATTACTGTCTCGCCCGCGCGAGCCGGTGTAAACGCCTCCTCTACGCCATCAATCCATCGCACGCGCAGAGCGCTCAACCGCTCCTCATCACCGAGCCCAACCAGCACACGCGGGTCGTTCGAGGCCAAATAACTGCCTACACGCACTACCTCCCGGCTTATCTGTCGCGAGCCGCCAGCACCATTGTCGACACTCGCGATTACCCTTGCACCCAGNGCCTGACGCCCGTCAGGTTCAAGCACCTTCAACCGTACCCANTTGCCGCGCCGCGGTACGTGATTCATNAGCAGATACGCGCGNGCGTCACGATTGACCACAAGCAGGTCAAGACCGCCATCGTTNTCCACGTCGCCAATCGCGACACCTCGGCTCGTGTGGACCAGTGGCTCCGACACACCACCACCNGGAAGGGCAACAAAGCGATGCCCCCGAGGTGTACGGNTACCATGGTAGAGCACGTTCGGTTCTGCAAATGCGTCACTCGGATCCGCGACGTCGCCGTCCACTTTACCGTTGGCCTCATAGATGTCATACGCCCCATCGTTATCGAAATCGGCAAGGGCGACTCCAAAACGAGTATGCCGGCCGCTTGCCGCTCCCAGCCCCATCATTGCAGTTGCGTCAGCAAAGTAGGTGCCCTCGTTCCGAAAGTAGGAGTCGGTTTCGCCTTCGAGGTTTACAACCAGCACATCGACGTCTCCATCGTCATCCACGTCACCAGCGCCCACTCCCATCCCGGCCTTTGCCATCCCGTGCTCGTCAACCGCGCAACCCCAGTCATTCGCCAGATCGGAAAACCTGAGAGCCCCCTCATTAATCCAGAACTGGTTGAGGGTTTTGTCGTTTGCAACAAACAGATCCGGGAGGCCGTCATTATTGAAGTCCGCTACCACCAGCCCAAGCCCGTTGCCNGAGCTTCGATTGATGCCCGCTGCGACGGTCACGTCGGTAAATGACCCGTCCCCATTATTGCGGTAAAGGCGATCGATCGCAGGGGATTTGTACGCGGTTGGTGAACAGTAGGTCGGTTTACCCCGAGCACGACANTCTTTTTCNAGCGCTAGGGACCAGTTCATGTAGTTCACTAGAAAAAGATCTAGATCTCCGTCGGTATCCAAGTCCACAAACGCAGCGGCNGTTCCCCAGCCGGNATGATCAACTCCAGCCTCCTGTGCAACGTCCGTAAAANCCCCGTGACCGTCNTTACGAAGCAGGTGATTGCTTCCTACGTTGGTGACGTATAGGTCNACATCACCATCCGCGTCATAGTCACCGGCTGCCACACCCATACCGTANCCGGTCGCCGCATCAACATTGGCAGGTTCGAAGTAGCCCGCACCATCGTTAAAAAATAGCTGATCATTTAGCCGNGGCAACTCGGGCCGGTCTGGACGCGGGCCGCTTTGAACCAAGTACGCGTCCAGATCGCCATCACCGTCCAGGTCCGCCAGAGCCGCGCCACCTCCGACAATTTCCGGAAGTAGCGGCAGTACTCCTGCCTCACCCGTCGAGCCAGAGACATGCTCAAAATCAAGCCCGCGCGACCGGCCTTCATCAACGAACCATTTCCCCNTACGCGCCTTTTCGGGGCAAGCCGTCAACAGCAGCACGCAGATCGCCGACAGGGCAGAGACCGCAAACCTANCCGGAAACGCGCCGCTCACTGGATCTGCAACTCCGCAATCCTGGTCCGCGCATCGCGTACCTGCTCTGCACTAGCGCCGAGCNCGGTCGCGATCTCCAGTACCTCATTGGCTTCATCAAACCGCGCGGCTTCAGCCAGGGAGCGCGCGAGNAAGAGCTGGGCACGTGGGTTTTGGTCATCCAGGGCGATGGCACCCTGGAACTGCTCTACCGCAGTTAGCCAGTTACCCCGAGTCGCCTCGATCATGCCTGCGAAGAACAGCATGTTTGAATGGACCCGACCCTGGTCCCGGGCAGCTGCGATCGCCTCCAGCGCCGCTTCATACTGCTGACGCTCAACGAGCATCGCCACTTTGCGTTCGTGTGCTGCTAGCAGACCGGGCTGCAGTTCGATTGCACGGTCAAAATGGGTCACTGCACGGTCAAAGTCACCCTGGGTCTCATAGACACCGGCGAGATTGAAATGCAGCAGATGAAAATCATCATGCTGCGGCAGTGCGGCCTCCAGAATCGCCCGAGCAGTGTCAGTTCTACCAGATGTAAGGAGCGCAACAGCGAGGTTGTTCAGTACAGACCGATCTTCCGGACGCTCGTCCCGCATAGCTTCAAGGAGTTCAGTGGCCTCTGCAGCATTGCCCGACTCGATCAAAGCTTCAGCATGAATAAGGCGCCCGCCGAATCCGCGGACATAGGCCTGAAGTTGCTCCCGCATCGGATCAGGCCAATTCATTGCCAACGCCCGCCCGGGGGCAGTCACGTTTGTGGCCTGACCCGCAGCGCGGGCGGCCCGTACAAGCAGCCTGCGTGGGTACGGGTGCTCGCTTACCCGCACGACGGGTTCGAGCAATGCAAGCGCGGCCTTAGGTTGTTCCTGTCGCAGACGAATGCGGGCCAGCCCCGTGGACGCGGCATTTTCAAAGGGCACATAGCCGGACTTGGTCAGGATTTGGGTGAAAGCCTGCTCGCTACCGTCCAGATCACCCATATCCAAGAGCCATGTAGCAAGCCAAAGTCTGGCAGGCGCGTAATCCTCCAAAGTCAAAGCATGCCGCACCCGCTCCGACGCGGCTTCGACCTGCCCTTGTCCAGCCAATACAAGTGACTGAAAATAGGGCCAGCGGAAATCTGTCTCATCGAGAGCATCCGCTTCCTTATAGGTTTCAGCTGCTTCTGTCGCAAACCCATTGGCATCTAGTGCCATCGCCAGCCGGCCTCGCATTAGCCCCGATGACGGCTGAGCGTGCGCGTCAGCAAGGCGTTTGCCGAGCAGTTCAGAAACGTCGGCCTCCGCGCCTTCGAGATCTGGACTAGCAGTAGGTGGAGGTACGGGTGGTTCTGCACACCCAGCGAACAGGAGCACGACTGCAGCAAGGAGGTCGGTGGATCTGGGGAGCCGAAACATCGCGCGAATGTAACGGGACTTGGACTTAGGCGCCAGCGTGGAATGCATTTTGCGTCCCAACCTATACCGCTCCTCCGGACATTCCACTAATATCGGTCCGCGTATGGCATGCAGAGTCATCGCATTATCCACTACCGAGATCCCATCGTGCGCACGCATCCAACGTCTGATCAAACACTTTCATTGCCGTATACCATTGCTGGGCACTGGCGGGGAATCGCCGGCGCCGTACTCCTGGTGTTCAACTCCTGTGCACTTGCTGATGGCGCAATGGACAAATGCCTCACTATCGAGAGTTCGGTTAAGCGCCTCGCATGCTTCGAGGAACTCACGCGCTCCAGACAACCTATGCCAAAGGAAAGAGCAACTGAAGAGCAGGAGCCAACACCGAGGCCCGCTCCGTCGGCTGCGGAGACGGACTCCCAGCCCGAACAGCAGCGATTTCTAGTCAACAGCCACATAGTAGGTGTGCGACGGAACACGCGTTACGATCCCCACGTCATGACCCTTGCCAATGGTGAGGTATGGCGGGAGAACGAAGCAAATGTGCAACGTATCAAGTCCAATCAAGACGTTGTCATCACACGTGGCGCGCTCAACTACTCAATGCGCCTGCAAAACGGCAGGACGATTCTGGTGCGCAAAGTTCGCTGAGTAGTATAAGAAAAAACAAAATCAATCCTGCGCCCCATGCAACGACGACCCCGTATCCGAGCGGGTCTCATTTGCTCGTCCTTGTATCCTCGATGCTTCTGAACCTTGTGCAACGGGACGCTCTTGGTTAGCCAAGATCCGAGGCATCAATCCTCAAGGCGGTTGTTGTTTAACAGGTCTGCGCCTCGCCACTTCACCCAGTTCGTTCAACGACCCGTGGAGAGGCCCAACACTGCTTCGCAAGCCCTAGGTATCTTTTCTGAATAGGATCGAACGCTGCTGCAGGCACAGCGAATGTTCGCGATACTAAATATAAGCTTAGCTCGAATTGAACCAAATTGATGTCACGCAGTTTCAGCTGTAAGTGATGCTCTCTGGGGTCCTGTCCTGGGCAACCTCACTCGCAGTTGGATCAATTCGGTAAGGTGCGTTAGCCCGATCAGGATCACGCCAGGGCTGACATACTAGATCCCAAATGACAATTCGCGACTTAGTAAACTCCGTCGCCTACTACTCATAACACTCTTTGCACCCTCGGCCGTACTCGCCGTTGTGTCCGCCCAGTAAGTCTTAGATCGCGTTTCCCCATTACCTATTGCTCCATCGCGTAGACAATCAAACCAGTGACACGTCACGATGCCAATGGGTGCTGATGTCACGATCATTAGAAATGTTCGGCGACTTACACTACACCCCGAGGCATGTCGCCAGAACCGCTCCCCTAAAAAAAGAAACCCCGCGCCTATAAGACGCGGGGTTCCGTTTTCTAACTCTGGTCAGACCAGAGTC
>PAWP01000073.1 GCA_002714125.1 Gammaproteobacteria bacterium | reverse complement strand
TGGTCGGTACCTGTTGAGAGGCGATATCACAATGTCCTGGAACGCCTGGGCGGGAAAGGTGTTCGTGTGCTGGAGGTTGGTGCTGGCACACGGACACTTCAGCAGCGCCTGCAGGACTGGTGGGGCGATGTCAGTTACATGAGTTGCGATGTGGACACCTCGCAGCACCACGACTTCTATTCTATTGACGATGTGACAGGCAGCTATGACCTGGTGATCGGGCTTGAGGTGATCGAGCACATGTCCCTCGACTTAGCCAAACATGCAGTTAAACGGGCCTGGGATTTGCTTGATCCGGGTGGTCAGATAGCGCTGACTACGCCGAACACATACTATCCGCCTGCATTCCTGCGGGACGCAACCCACTTAACTCCGTTCTGCTATGACGAGTTGGGCGGTCTGCTACGCTTGGGTGGCTTCGAAGTTACCGGCGTTTACCGCTTGCACCATGATTCGTTGCTCAAGAAGCTGCTGAAGCGCATCTTGTTCTATCCCCTTTATAGAATGGTTGGCATCGACTATGCGCATCAGATCATGGTTGTTGGTAGGAAGGCAGTCTAGTCGTGCGCTACCTGCTTGTGGGCAAGGGGAATGACAACCCGTCGACCCGCTACCGGCTCAAACCGCTCGCGGCGCGTCTTGATCAGCTCGGGCATACCGTGAACTTTTCCGTCAGCGAACTTGGTCCTGGTGGCAAGGCCGGACTGCTCTCGGCGGCTTCAAGAAGTGATGTCGTGATCGTTCAACGCAAGCTTTTCGGGGGTCTGTTTGTCCGCGCCCTGAGGGCCTGCTGCAGTAATATCGTGTTTGATTTTGATGACGCTGTGTTTGCGAACAGTGACGGGAGCGGGTCGCTTACGCGAGAGCGGCGCTTTGCTGCGACTGTTGGCGCGGCGTGCAGAGTATGGGCAGGTAATCGTTACCTCGCGGATGCGGCTGAGGCTCATGGTGCCGAGGCATATGTTTTGCCAACGGCTGTTCGCGCGGATCACTACGACCTTGTTGAGCGCAAGCATGATTCGTTTACTTTGGTGTGGATTGGCGGTCGCTCGACGTCTCGGTACCTGCAGGCGTATCGCCCGGCACTCGAAGCAGTAGGCAAAGCCTGCCACGTACGCCTCAAGGTGATTGGTGACTTCGATATTAGTTTTAATGATCTGCCTGTCGTCGTTGTGCCATGGTCTGAGGCCACCGAAGCAGAGGAACTTCTGCGCAGTCACATTGGTATCGCCCCGATGGAGAACAATTCCTGGACTCGGGGCAAATGCGCTTTGAAAGTACTGCAGTACATGGCGGCGGGACTGCCTGTCATCTCATCAAAAGCAGGCGCAAATACGGAAATTGTACGCGATGGGAGCACGGGCCTCTTTGCCGAGACGCCTGCTGAATGGGTTGCGGCGGTCAAACGGCTGCAGTCCGAGCCAGCGGCCTGCAAGGCTTATGGTGCCGAGGCGCGCGCTGTAGTGCGTTCTGTTTACGACATACCAGTGGTTGTGCAGCATGCGATGGATCAACTGGCCGCGGCAGGGCTGTTGGCAGACTGACTAGTTGGGGCGATGGCGTCTGCCGGCGTCGCGGCCTACAGTGGTCCTATCAGACTGTGGCGCAGCTGCCACTGAAAAACCCGCTCGGCCCACTGTGGCAGGCTCGCATTGGTGAGGTAGTCGTGTACCAATCGTTGCCGCCCAAACTGTGTCAGAGCCTCGGCGTCGTCGGGGTGGTTGAGGATGTGAGCGATGTTCCTGGCCCGAGTAGTTGGCAGTAGCGGTGCGGACCTGATGTTGAGGTCGGCAACGTCAACCAAAGCTAGGCCTTCGGCGCTGGTCAAGACGTTGCCAAGGTGGATGCCACGGAAGTGCACGCCGTTGGCGTGCAGCATTGCAAGGAACGCCCCCGTGCCTGCAAGGTGCTCTGGGTTGTTTCTGGCCGCCTCGCGCAGACCTTCACCTTCCAGTCGGTTGTAGAGCACGATGTGCATACGTTTTGGGCCAAACCGGTAGAGCGCTTTGGCAAGTGGCGCGCGGATCCCAAGCCTGCGGAGGGCACGTCCGTTGCGGGCAAAGCGCATCGCGGGAATACGCCAGACTGAACGGGAGAACCGCCGCCGCGCGTAGTACATCTTGTAGATCTCGTCATCCGGACTCAGGTAGAGCCCCGGGCGTTCCGGGGTTCCCTGGAGCAGCGTGCAGGTATCTGCGAGGTGTTCGAGGTAACCCAGTTTGATCTGCTTCACTCGAGGCAGGTAAGGCCTGGGCTCTTCGGATGGTCGCGTTTTGAATCTACGATGAATCCACCAGTACTGCGTCGGGTCCTCTGCTATGGCCTGTTCCACCACTTGATTGACCCGCGCGGCATCGGCTTCCGGGTTGTCCGTGGGGAAGGGAGGAGGCATGGGCGCTAGGTTGATTCGATAGGTGCCGTCTTGCTCGTTGCGCCAGTGTGAGAACACCACCACCTTTGCGCCGGTCATGGCAGCGATGCGCGCGGTTGCACTTACGCTTGCGGCCTGCTGACCCATGAATGGCGCAAACACCGAATGCGCCGGCCCGTAGTCCTGATCTGGCCCGTACCAAAGTGCGTGGCCGGCGCGCAGGCTACGGATCATCGCGCGAGTGTCATTACGGAGGATGGAACTGGGAAAATGCCGCTCCCGGCCAGCCGCCATCATGTGCTCCAGTACCGAGTTTTTGTTCGGGCGGTACATCACATCAAATGGTTGGGACTTCGCGAGGATTGCTCCGCATAGGTCGAGTGTTGCGAAGTGCATTCCCAGCAGGAGAACGCCGTTGCCCTCCTCCAGGGCCGATTGCAGCGCTTCTAGGCCGTCGATTGAGCAGCGATCGCGCAGCGAGTCTACGTCGCCCAGCCAGGAGTTGGCGGTTTCGATCAAGCCGATGCCGACTGAACGAAATACCCGTTTGGCCAAGGAACGACGGTCGCGTTCGCTGAGCTCGGGATAACACATCGAAAGGTTGACCAGAGTGACGTCACGCCTGTCTCCCTGCAGGTACCAGGCAAGCTTGCCGAGACCTGCACCAAGGCGGGTTTGCAGGCCGAAGGGCAGTATGACGATCAGACGGGTCAGCCCGACCAGCAGCCAGGTTGGCCAGTAGCGGGGCGCGGAGAGGGATGGGGCTTTGTCAGACACTACCGTTTGGCTTCGTCGTAGTCGCCCGAGTTTACCATTACAGGTATCGTCAAGGCCCTATGATATGATCTGAAACATAGTAGAAATTACTAATAAATCATGCGTTTACCAAGGTTTGATGCGGCTAGAGTGGTAGTTGCCGGTGACGTCATGCTGGATCGATACTGGTCTGGCGATACTTCGCGGGTGTCCGCAGAAGCGCCGATACCTGTGGTCCATGTTGCAGACATCGAGGATCGGCTCGGTGGCGCAGGGAACGTGGCGCTCAACGTTGCGGCCCTTGGCGCGGTAGCTGACCTGGTTGGGGCGGTTGGAGAGGATGAATACGCCGCGCCGATTGCCGCCAAGCTGGAGTCAGCGGGTATTGGCTGTCATCTGCATACTCAAGCGTACTATCGCACGATTACAAAGCTGCGCATTGTGAGTCGTAAACAGCAGCTTGTCCGCGCCGATTTCGAAAATCACGCACCCATCGATCAAGGGGCCATCACGGAGCTTGTTGATTCGGCGTTGCAGTGTGGCGCCGACATGTTACTGCTCTCCGACTACGACAAAGGGGTTCTGGAAGATCCGCAGCGGTTCATTGCGCTTGCTCAGCAACATGGGGTGCCGGTTGCGGTGGATCCCAAACACAAGGACTTTGGGGTTTATGCCGGGGCTACTGTAATCAAACCGAATCGCTTTGAACTGGCGCATGCAATGGGTGAATGGCAGACTGAGGCTGAGCTGGTGGAGAAGTGCCAGACGCTTATCCGCAACCTTGGCGTGAATTTTGTGCTGGTCACCCGTGGCAGCGCGGGTATGACGCTGGTGCAACCGAATCAGGCGGAGACGCACTTCCCCGCGCGAACCCGTGATGTATATGACGTGACAGGGGCGGGTGACACGGTGATTGCGGTCCTGTCGTCGGCGCTGGGCGCAGGCGAAACCTTACTCGATGCGGTTGGCTTCGCTAATATTGCTGCCGGGATGGTGGTCGCACAGTCCGGCACCGCGGTGGTTAGCGGTACGGAACTCCGGCTGGAGGTTGCGGTCGAGCGCGGCTTTGATCGGGGCGTCATGACCGAGGAGCAGATGGTCATCGCGCTTGATGAGGCCCGAGCGCGGGGAGAGCGAATAGTCTTCACCAACGGCTGTTTCGACATTCTGCATGCCGGGCATGTTGACTACCTGACTGAGGCTCGGCGCGAGGGTGATCGTCTGATTGTGGCAGTCAACGATGACCTTTCGGTGGCTCGCCTCAAAGGTGAAGGGCGCCCCATCAACCCCATAGATCGCCGGATGGCGCTGCTGTCCGGCCTCGAAGCCGTTGACTGGGTGTTGCCGTTCGGTGGTGATGGCAGTGACGGCTCCGATACGCCCCTGGCCCTGCTCGAGCGGCTGCGCCCTGATGTGCTGGTAAAGGGCGGTGACTATGCCCTTGATGAGGTTGTTGGTGCGGAGATTGTGACCGGTTATGGCGGTGATGTTAAAGTGATGTCAATTGTTGACGGCAGCTCAACCAGCGCAATCGTGGAGAAGATTCGCAGGCTTTGAACTGGACATGGCGCAAGGAGTCTGCNGGTGGTGCGAAAGCACCCNGNTGATCGATCTCCGGAGAGCGATTCCATTTANTTNAGTTCNTACGGTAAGCCGGCAGGAGCGATGACNCCGATANTTGGCGTCAACTACGTGAAGTGTCTACGAGCTTCAGCGCCTCATCCNAAATCGGATCTTCGCAAGCGCTGGATAAAGATANCGGACGCTGCTNGAGTCATCGTTCTAGCTGTTTGGNATTGTCCCGCATCNCNGCATTTCGTCATGTCTGGGAGTTNCGGCCGTTTCGCTTAGCAGGATTAGAANAAGAGTCGATGCAGGTTAACTCTTGNAAATACGGTCNCGGGTGCCGCACGTCAGTATTGACCTCCAGGTACGAATGCACAAGCAGGGGATAGATGAGCCCAATNAAGATCGANACTGCTGGCCGGGTACNAATAGCGTTTGGCGTAATCGGTGGGTCAACTAGTTTCTNGTACNCGNNTGAGNTCACCTGGATNCCTGNGTTTCAGGCCACCAACTTGGANGTAGGGCCTGCGTANTCGAGCTATCACCCGTTTTGAGAGGCTTTGCTAGCTGTGACGGAAAACTTGCTGCTTATCATGGCAGGGATAACGGGTCGATTATCAANCCGCGAGTTCTGGGCGACAGCCATGTTCATGGTTGTCGTCTAGTATTCCGGCTGGTGGCTNGGGTGGCCTATCTATGCCGATCACGCGCCATTTATATGTGCAGAAATAGACTACGCGACTGTCACCTTAGGGACTTTTCGGATTGGTNATTCTGAGACTTGCCCTTTNAGCGAGCTAAACGCGTTGTCGTGCCGCAGGCAGTGGTGCGTGGGTGTTGTGATGCGAACGCGCCGGCATCCACTGTCCTCCAAGACCTTAGGNCNNGGGGGTATCTGTGCATGACTCGGCTCTCGGAATCATCAGGTTGACCTGTTTGACGGATGTATGTGTTGGCTCNATATGNCTGTACCNTCTTTNGAGATGCGAGGGCCGCGGTTTCCCTGAGATGAGCGTGTCGGCTGCTTGGAGATTGAACCTTGCGCATCACGGGTCCNACTATCGACTCAAGGCCTGGGTGGCCCACAGGACGTTTTGCCTTAGATGTTCAGGATCGAGTGTGCCAACGACTACCGCGCTAACGCCGGAATGCGTTAAAGGTTTGTCAAATGCTGCTGCAGTTGGTGCATGGCCACTCCACAGGATCTTTTTCGCAATTATGCCGACGCCTGAGTCGATCGCCTCGTCTGCGGCTCGTGCCACTTCTTGCTCGGCGTATGTGTAGGTTGTCATGAGGACATCTGAACTGCTGGCGGCGAGCCGCACACCGGCGGCCGTTTTGGGCGAGAAGCCGAAGGCGCGGATGATGCCGTCAGCCTTCAGGCGAGAAAGGGTTGCGAGCGACTCTTGCGGGTGCTGCTCAACCGCGCCGCCGTCGGAATGAACCAGCACGATGTCGAGNATATCCGTGCGCAACCGCTCGAGGCTGCGGGAGATGCTCGCGCGAATACCGTTCGGTGTGAAGTTGAAATGTGATCCCGCAGGTGTCCACGCCTCTCCCACCTTCGTGCAGATAACCCAGTCCGCNCGATCCTTAACTAGGCGGCCTAGTCGAGTTTCGCTCTCGCCATAGGCTGGGGCGGTGTCGAGCAGGTTTATCCCGAGGATTTTTGCTTCTGCGAGCAGCTGNAAAATGTCNTCGTCTCCGGGGAGCTCAAACGGCGCTGGGTACTTTACGTCCCGATTGCGACCAAACTTTACGGTCCCNAGGCCCACAGGGGACACCNTGATTCCGGTTGAACCAAGAAAACGATGATGGGGTCTCAGGTCCATGGTGGGGCCGCCACTGCAGGTGTCCCGGTGGGCGCGGGTTGTGGCACCCCGGGAGAAATATGGCTGAGCGAGTTGAGCACCTGATTGGCCAGCATGGGCGCCATGGTGAACTTGATAGGCCAGCCCACGCTGATGTTGCCTCGGGCCAAGCAGACGGGTTCTTTTGGTCTTTTATGTTCTGCCGCTGGCTCGGACCGGTCAATACGATGGCAGCGAATGTCTGCCCTGCGTAGCCCATCTATCCATGGGAAGAGATTGTTGAGCTCCGCGCGCGCGTGTTCGATTTGCTCCGCATCTCTGCGCCTGGCACCTTGCTCGGCTAAGTTCCCCCCGAGATACCACACGACATTACCGTCGTGATCGCGGTGGCTGGTTATTGTCACACGAGGTTTGCTGCCGTGGCGCAGGCTGACCACGTGGGCAAACAAAGGAGGGATCCCTGGCGCATGCACGCTGACCTGGCAGAGCGGACGCCGTTGGGTGCGAAAAGGTAGGTTGGCTTCCGCGATCAGTGTCTCGTTTCCGGCACCGGCCGTGAAAACAAAGTGCTGCGCTTTGATGTGCCTGCCGGAATCGGTTTCCAGGTTGACCAGATTACCTCCATCTATCTTCGCCTCCACCCGCTCCTGCACAATGGTCAGGTCAGTGCAAAGGTGATCTACCACCGATTCGGCGCTAAGGACAAAATCGCTCATGGCAAACACGGTGCCTTGAAACTCAGGGGTGTCCAGCGCTGGTGGAAAAGCGTCGCGCTTTAGTCGGTGCGAACGCCCGGCCGTAAGCTGTCCACCAAAGAAGGCGGTCAGACGACTCGTCACGGACGCATCGGCCATCATGTAGAAAGCGTCACTGGACATTTCCACACCTCGCAGATCCACGTCGCCCTGACCCACCATGCAGCCACGCCAGTGGTCAGGCATGTCTGCAATCTGCTCCGAAGCCGCGTTGAGTGAGCCCCCGAGCGCGTACTTAAGGCCCGAGTGCACGATGCCCTGCGAGGCGATGGTTTGCCCCGCACCAGGTGCTCGGTCGGTTACAACGACGACGGAATAGCCCGCTGCGCGCAGCCGGTGCGCAGTCCATAGGCCTGCGATACCCGCGCCGACGATCGCCACATCCGCTGCAATACCCATGGCGCGATGTTAGCCGAGCTACGGGCTCAGTGGGAGTGGCAGGTAGGTCAGTGGCACGAATCGATCGGCTGCGTAAGCTCTTGCAGGGGCTTGTTGCTGCCCTTAGCCGATTAGGGCGTCGGACGCTGCTTCCGATGCGCCAACAAGGATTGTGTGGCCGGTCTTGGCCGTAGAAGCACGACCAAAGAAGGCGTTGGCACGCTGGGGTTTGCATATGAGGTCGACGGACAGCTTCTGCCTGCGGACCGCAGATGTGGTGGTGAGAGCAACCTTGGGGCCCTCTCTTCAGCTTCGTCTGCCAGGTGGCCTATACAACATTCCCATGCATTGCTGAGGTTGACCTAACGGCCGTTCGCGGTTGGGAGTTCAGTAATTACCACGTGACTAAACCCAAGACCAACGCAGATTACCTACGGGACGCCTAAGGTCTCGAGCAGGTTCTCGTAGCGCCCGCCGCCAAACAAAGCCCTGAGCTGCCCGGCCCGATAGAATGCTACAAACACGATGTCAGCGTAGTAGTCGAGGTCGCATACGATGTGGGGGGTCAAATGCTAGTAGATTGCTCAACCCGCCAGCGTCGGCGAAGGAAAAGAATTCGCACAGTTCCCTGATAGCCGGGGAGTTGGTGCCTGGCGGTCCCTTCAATCCTACAGCGCGTTATCAGTGTCTTTGGCGGCGGGTGCTATTGAGTCCGAGTCGGATTTCAGATCGGTCCATGGCTCGGACCTTAATTGCACAAGGGGCCGAGATCGGCGCTTGTTCAGCTATCAAGACGGCGGTTAGGATTTGCCCGCCTTATTAACCCTCACTCCCCGGGGAGACTGGCAGTAACTTTGGCGCGCCTTCTCTACAGCCTTGTGTTCTATCTGGTTATCCCGCTTGTGGTCTTGCGGCACCTCTGGCGTTCTGTGCGCGAGCCGTTGTACCGCGAGGACCTTGGTCAGCGGTTTGGCTTCGGGCCTGCCTTGGAGGGCGCTCCGATCTGGGTACATGCAGTCTCCGCGGGTGAAACGATTGCGGCGGTCCCGCTGATACGCCGGCTTGCGGAGCGNNATCCGGTAGTGGTNACNAACATGACCGCCACCGGGCGCGAGCGTGCGCGTACGCTACTTGGGGATACGGTGTGCCACACCTATGCTCCGTACGATTTGCCTGGCGGAGTGGCGAGGTTTCTTGCCCGGGTCCGCCCCCGTGCCGCAGTCTTCATCGATACAGAGNTCTGGCCAAACATGCTTACATTGTGTGCCGATTGGGGTGTACCCACCGTGCTTGTCAATGCGCGCATGTCGGCGAACTCAGCTGCGGGTTATGCTCGTGGCTACTGGTTGACCCGCCCGATGTTTCACGTCNTTAGCAGCGTTGGCGCTCAGACTGAAGCCCACGCGAGGCGGTTTGCAGGTCTGGGTGTGGCCGCTGATCGGATTGAGGTCACGGGCAACATCAAGTTTGATATGGAATTGGACGTTGCGGCGGCAGAGGCACTAACGGGCGTGCTGCCAACCGGGCACTGGTTCATGGCTGCCAGCACCCACGTGGGTGAGGAAGAGGCGGCGGTGCTCGCAGCTTTCGCCCTAGTCCGGGGGGTCGTGCCGGACCTGCGNATGATCCTNGTGCCTCGGCATCCTCAGCNTTTTGATGCNGCAGCCNCTGCCTGTAGGGAGGCAGGGTTNCGCGTGGTGCGTCGGTCGGCGGGTAAGCCGGCGGAGGCGGACACCGATGTATTCCTAGTGGATACGATGGGGGAACTCCGCTTGTTCTATAGCCTTGCGAGCGTAGCCTTTGTGGGCGGCAGCATTGCCGATGAAGGCGGACACAATCTGCTGGAAGCCGCGGCCTGGGGTGTACCNGTCATCATGGGTCCGCACCTGCAGNACATTGAGGACATTGCTCGGCTGTTTGAAGAAGCGGGAGCNCTGNCGGTTGTCGAGAGCGCTGAGGGNCTCGCTCGGGTGTTGGGGCAATGGACCTTGGATGAGTCATCCCGTGTTGCGGCCGGTGCCGCCGGCAAAGCGCTCTTTGACGTCAACCAGGGTGCAACGGACCGGAGCTTTGAACGTGTTCTGGCGGCTGCCCGCCGCGATGTTGACACGTCACTGTNTTGACGGCTTTTTTGCAGGGGAATCTGCCAGCTTTGTGATAGGCTTTTTNGATTGANCATCTTGAACCCCCGATGAAAAAGCGCCGCTACATACCCAACCTGATTGGCGACATGGCTGAGTGCGATGCGAATTTCAGGCGACTTCANAAACTGTTCCCGGAAATGCGGACGGAGGAGGTACGCGAGTTTGGCGTNCGCGGGCATACTGAGGATGGCGCGGTGGTCACGATCCGTACGCTTGAGCGTTGCCCGTACACTACGATGTTGCTAGTCGANGTCGAGAGTGAAGAGAATAAACCCTGGATTCGTTGGCCAAGAATTGAAATACGTATGTATCATGATGTGCTTACGGCGGAAGTCACTCAGTTCGAACGTATCCGTAACTTCCGCTACCGCTACGAAGTACCCAACGACGGCATGTTTCAGCCGGACGAGAAGGCGCAGATCAACCGTTTCCTTGGTGAGCTGCTGACGTTTTGTATCTCCCATGGTCACTCGCTGGAGCGTGTGACGTTCTGATGCGCNCCCCCAGATGGGGTCAGGGCTTGAGTTTTTGCGTCAGAATTCCGNCAAATNCCTGCCTTCACTCAGGCNTTTCTTCTATACTCTNGCTCCCATGATTTTAGCTTCCCTGGTAGGGGCGTCCTAGGTGGCTGCCCGCGCATACAACGCAGACTCCATTGAAGTNCTGGAAGGTCTCGACCCCGTACGCAAGCGGCCAGGGATGTACACCGAGACTGCCCGNCCTAATCACCTTGCGCAGGAGGTTATCGACAATGCAGTCGATGAAGCACTGGAGGGGCATGCGGCTGAAATCAGAGTCACCTTGCGCAAAGATGGCTCCATGTCTGTCGACGATGACGGGCGNGGCATGCCTGTTGACGTGCAGAAGAAGACCGGCCTTACGGGCGTCGAGCTGATCCTGACAAAGCTGCANTCCGGTGCGAAGTTTNCGAGNGATAGCTATAAGTTCTCGGGCGGGCTGCACGGTGTGGGCGTTTCCGTTGTGAACGCGCTCTCGACCCACTTTGAGGTTTATGTGAAGCAGGACGGCAAANTGCACCACATGANGTTCAAAGACGGTAAGGCCGCTTCGAAGCTCCAGGTTGTCGACTCTGTTGGCAAGCGCAATACCGGGACTCTAATCAACTTCATGCCNGATCCCCAGTACTTCGACAGCGTGAAGTTCTCGGTNCCACGCCTGCGACATCTTCTGCGCGCCAAGGCNGTCCTTTGCCCGGGTCTGCGCGTGATCTTTACCGATGAAAGTGCNAGCGCNGACGAGCAAACCACNGAATGGTGTTTTGAGCAGGGTCTGGAGGACTACCTGTTGGCNGAGGTTAGNGACGCTGAAACGNTGCCCGAGGCGCCGATTANCGGGAATNCCTNAGGGNACAACGNGGCTGTCGACTGGGCGGTGCTGTGGNTGCCNGATGCGCCGGAGCTCATNACCGAAAGCTACGTCAATCTGATCCCCACCATGCAGGGTGGCACCCACGTCAGCGGCNTACGGGCCGGCCTTCTGGAGGCGACCCGGGAGTTCTGTGANTTCCGNAATCTCGTGCCGCGCGGTATCCGGATTACAGCCGATGACATTTTTGAGCGCTGTGCGTATGTGCTCTCCGCCAAATTGGTTGACCCACAGTTTTCGGGGCAGACTAAGGAACGCCTGAACTCGCGCGAGGCGGCCACGTTCATTTCCGCTGCCGTCAAAGATGCGTTCAGCCTTTGGCTAGGCCAGCACGTTGAGGCGGGCGAAAAGATTGCGGAACTCGCAATCA
>PAWP01000072.1 GCA_002714125.1 Gammaproteobacteria bacterium | reverse complement strand
TCCGTTGCGGCCACAAGGGCCACGAAATTCACACCGACGAAGACAAAGTGATCAACCCAGGCGGCAAAGGGGACAGCGGTGGCCTCACCAAAGACGCGATCTTCCTTCAGCTCAAATGAGCCCGAGGCGACCGTCATTCGCCCCGCCGGTGAAGATTGCGCGGAAGCCTCGAGTATGCGTGCGGCCAGCCAGGTCTCCGCAATCGGCACGGGCGCAGCGAAACGCGCGGCCTCCGAGATCACCGCGACTCCCCAGTGCGGCTCACCGCCCACACCTCCAGCAGCCTCACCGATACCAGCAGAGGTAAGCCCGGCGGCTTCCAGGGTCTGCCATAGCTCGTCAGGCCGATCACCTGCTTCAGCCCGCTCAACTACCTCAGCCGGGCAATTCTCCGAGAAGATCCGCCGAGCGGTATCCCTCAACAGGACTAGTTCTTCGCTCATCTGAGCCCAAGCCCCCTCGCGATAACGCCGCGCATGATCTCCCTTGTACCACCCCGCAGAGTGAATGAAGGTGCATGCAGAATGCACTGATTAAGCGTGTCCAGGAACCGCTGAGACACGGTTGCCGGCATGGCAAGCCGCACGAGTTCTGGCACCAGCCGCTCGAAACTGTTGCCAACCTCTTTCACCAATGCCGCTTCCTGCGCCGGTGATTTGCCTGCCTGCAACATGGAGGCCACAGAAACCGACATTCCGCGCAGTGCTACCAGGTGGGCGAGGAGCCGGCCAAGCAGAGCTTGCTGTTCGGGGGTCGCCTCAGTGCCAATCTCCCGCGCAAACTCCACGATTACACGGAACGCGCTGAGAAATCGCTCCGGCCCACTGCGTTCGAAAGCCAGCTCGCTAATGACCTGGGTCCAGCCATTGCCAGGCTTTCCAACCACGCGGTCATCAGGCACAAATACGTCGTCGAAAAACACCTGATTGAAATCAGACTCACCGCTGATGTTGCGGATACCTCGGATAGTCACCCCTTCATCGTGAAGCCCAATAATCATCTGACTCAGGCCAGCATGACGATTCTCGGTCGGAGCGGCGGAGCGCACCAGACAGATGACAAAGTGATTGTTATGCGCCCCACTTGTCCAGATCTTACTACCGTTGACCAGCCAGCCACCCTCAACCGGGGTTGCGCTGGTCTTGATGGAAGCAAGGTCCGAACCAGTATCCGGTTCACTCATACCAATAGAGAAGAAACACTCTCCGGCGGCTATCTGTGGCAGGAATTCCTGTCGCTGCGCCTCTGAGCCAAAGTTAAGCAGCAACGGTCCGCTTTGGCGATCGGCAATCCAGTGTGAGAACACAGGCGCCCCCGCCGCAAGCAGTTCTTCGGTCACGATGTAGCGCTCGAGAAACGAACGCTCTCCCCCGCCATATTCTTTTGGCCAGGTCATTCCGATCCAGCCCTGCTCACCAAGGCGTTTACTGAAGCTGGCCGACTCACCTGTATTGAAATCCGAGTCAGGCAGGTAATCGCCGATGTGGATCTTGACGAATTTGCGTACCTCAGCGCGCAGAACGTCAGCCTGCATCGGCATTTCCGGAGGTTCGAACGTGATGTTTTCCAAGCGGTTTGCCCTGCTCGTAGCCTACGCCACACGGGAACTTAGTTGTTCCCGCAAGGCAATGCAATTGAGCACACCACGTCACCGTCCGGGCATGCTACCCGACCGTACATTCTGCCGCTTTACCCTTGGCCTGAAATGGCAATGACGGCTTTCACAGCTTCATTACTGGCCTACACAATGCCGCTAAAACGATCCAAATTGAGCCGTGTAAACCGGACGGACGCAGAAGCCGGTCCTGACGATAGAGAGCGCCGGGACAGTCAACACTAGGACAATCGACCTCTTTCTGATCTTTGCCGCCACTTTTAGCCTTAATGACGGTGACAATGTCATCGCATACGCGAACTACGATCACACCACAATGCTGACAGGCAGAAGCATACAATTGATATTTCTGGTCTGGACGCTAAGCCTGACTCCGACCCCGCCTGCAGACTTTGGACTTAACTTTGCCGTTGACCGCGACCGCTTACGATGTCGACGCTGCTGGCCCCAGCGCTGTTAAGGGCAATCGGCAGATTGCCTAGCCGTTGTGGACCAAGTCGGTTTGAGGGTTCTGCGGATGGAAGCATCACTACCTGTAGTATGTTCTGTCCGGCCTTATGCCTTGGCGCTTGGGCGAGAGGCCACGCGATCGTACCAGCCAGAGACCCATCGGTTGTCGCGATTGAGCGGCTGACCAACCGACTCACCAAATTCGAGGAACACAAACAGCATAATGTCGGCAAACGTGAACCGATCGCCGCATATGTATTCGTTCTCGCCCATCAGGCTGTCAAGCCAACTGAGACGTTCCTGCGCGAGTGTCTTCAGATCACCGGCCGCCTGTGGAATACAGCGAACCCGGTTCTCGAATAGGCGCAAACCCTCTGCAAAACGGAATCCGTTCGTCAACGGCTCGATGATCTGAATATCCACGCGTCGCGTCCACATACGTACCTCCGCTCGTGCCTGCGACGTGAGCCCCATCAACTCGGATGCTCCAGCATGCTCTTCCAAGTACTCGCAAATCGCAGTGATCTCGGCAATGAACTGTCCATCATCAAGCTCCAGCGTGGGGCTCTGACCCGATGGGTTCCGAGACAGGTGCGCCGGTTCACGATTCTGACCGGCCATTAGGTCGAGCATCTCAGACTCAAGCTCGATGCCACGTTCCACCATGAACATCCGAACGACTTTCGGGTTTGGACCCATCGAATCATAAAGTTTCACGCAGCATCCTCCCCTAACTTGTCAGCAGGCTCGACCTTAGCCCCCGGCCCCCAGCCATGCAAGGTGAGTCATTCCTTACAACTCTACACAGGCGCCCACATTCGGGTGTGACATGACCAGAGCAAGCCACAGATGCACTAAACCTAGAACCACCCGAAAGACAATCAAAACCGGGCTTTCGGACGAGATAGAGCGGCAAAAAGAGAGCTGCGAAGGTTACGCTTTGCGGCTCATGAGCCTCGACATAGATCAGTTCAAGTCAATCAAAGATACCTACGGCTATCCACCGGCAATGAACGCCTGCAACAAGTTGCGAACACGATAGTGAGTGTCCTGATGCGACGCACGGGTATCCTGGCGCGCTATGCCGCGCAGAGAGTTTGCTGTGTTCCTGCCGTAAATAGAAAACGAAAATGCACTCAACCTTGCGGAGCAGATCCGCAAANGCGTAGACGCTCAACCNCAGCAGACCGACGGCAACGAACTGAACGTTACGANCACTATGGGCGTCTTCAGTTTCACTNCNACAGACCCAGATGACCACAAGNATCTTGNCGCGGCTGCTGACATGGNCNTCTACANGGCAAAAAACACTGGACCCGATCGAGTGTCCAACACAGGGCGGCTCATGGCGCACGAGGGGACTAGTGCCGGAAGCTTAGGCAACTGGACCTCCTTCAACTTGCTTCGCTCCGACTCAAAGTGTTTAGTGCGCGCGACACGATGATTGAGCGAACGCAATGACCCTCGACTGGCGCCAGCCCTATCCCTCTGCACGTTCCCCCGTCTTCGCGCGGAACGTCGTAGCAACCTCACAACCTCTCGCAACCATGGCCGGCATCGAGGCCATGCGCCGAGGAGGCAATGCCGTCGACGCCGCACTTGCTGCTGCTATCACTTTGACTGTGGTTGAGCCCTGCAACAACGGCATCGGCAGCGACGCCTTCGCCATCATCCACCATGCCGGCAAGCTGCACGGTCTGAATGCCTCCGGGCGTTCACCGGCCGCGTGGAGTCCGGAGCGATTCACTGGCCGCGACGAAATGCCGATCCACGGCTGGGATTCGGTCAGTGTTCCCGGCGCGGTCAGCGCTTGGGTTGCGCTCTCGGAGCGGTTTGGGCGCCTGGACTTTGCTAGTCTGTTCGAGTCTGCAGTCCACTATGCCCGCGATGGATTCGCGCTTGCCCCGATCACAGGCGGGATCTGGGCCAGAGTGGCGGACAATCTGGGGCAGTTCCAGGGGTTCCGGGACACTTTCCTACCCAACGGCGTGCCCAAAATTGGGAGCACAGTGAAACTCCCAGATCACGCCCGCTCGCTCGAGGCTATCGCGGCCAGCCGAGGCAAGGCGTTCTATCAGGGAGAACTCGCCCAAGCCATGGTGGCCGACTGCAAAGCCCACGGGGGCGTCATGTCCATGGAGGATCTGGCCAATCACAGCGCTGACTGGGTCACCCCGATCAGCCACACCCTGGGCAAAGCACGCCTGCACGAGATTCCACCCTCGGGCCAGGGCCTCATGGCCCTCATAGCGCTTGCGGTTGCAGAGCAAGTCGGTATAGAGCAGCACGCTCTCGACAGTGCTGACAGCATACATCTTCAAATCGAGGCAACCCGGACCGCCTATGCCGAGATCGAGCGGAACCTCGCCGATCTGGACCACATGCAAGTGTCCCCCGCCGACCTGCTGGACTCTGCCTGGATCTTCCAGAAGGCAAACGAGGTATCGCTCACCCAGGCGAACCCACAACCGACCACGCTAGGGGCAGCCCCGGATACGGTCTACCTGACCGCCGCCAGCGAAGACGACACCATGATATCCCTCATACAATCTAACTACATGGGGTTCGGATCCGGCGTGGTAGTGCCCGGTACCGGTATCAGCCTGCAGAATCGGGCCCACGGCTTCACGCTGGAGCCTGGCCACCCAAACGAGGTGGATGGAAGCAAACGGCCTTACCACACCATCATCCCCGGCTTTGTTACACGCGCTGATGACACGGCCACACCGATCATGAGCTTCGGGGTAATGGGCGGACACATGCAAGCCCAGGGCCATCTGCAGATGATGATCCGAGTTTGTGTGCACGGGCAGAACCCTCAGGCAGCAAGCGATGCACCTCGCTGGTACCTGCACGAAAACGGTCANGTTTCGCTCGAACCGGGCTTTGACCGTAAGGTGNCCGCTGAGCTGGAGCGACGTGGNCACCAGTTGATCGTCAACGAGCCAGTTCCGTTGTTCGGCGGTGCTCAGCTGATATACCGCCTGGANGAAAGCTACTGCGCGGCCTCAGACAGCCGTAAAGAAGGGCATGCGGCCGGATTTTGATTCTGAGTCAGCTACAGACGCGGTTGCGACCCGTCGACTTGGCCTTGTACAGCGCTTCGTCAGCATTACCAATCAGGCGCTGCGGATCCTCACCCGTTGATGGCACCATCGTCGCAACGCCAATGCTGATGGTCACCTTGATGCCAGCGGCATCGCCTTCGAAGGCAAGATCCTCGATCTTCTCCCGAATCTGCTCAGCAAGCATGCAGGCATTTACCTTTCCAATATAGGGCAGGATGACGACAAACTCTTCACCGCCAAACCGGGCCACGACATCCGAAGGCCGATTCAGCATGTCATCGATTGCTTTCGCCACCCTTGCGAGACACTCATCACCCGCGAGATGACCGTGTATGTCGTTGACACGCTTGAAGTGATCGATGTCGAGCACGAGCATCGAGATCTCGTAACTCTGCCTGNTTGCNCGCTTCCACTCCTTCTCGAACACCTCGTCAAAATACTGACGGTTGCGAATGCCAGTCACGGCNTCGATCGTAGTAAGTTCTTTCAGGATGATGTGTGCTTCGGTCAGTTTTGAGAGTGCGGTTTTGAGTTGCCCNGTNCGTTCATCAACTTCGATCTCAAGTTGNTTCTTCAGATCTTCCTGCTCGTCNAGCAGATATCGGTTCTCAAGCGCAACTGCGGCTTGCGAAGCCAACGCCTCAAGCAGCAGCTCGGCTCCCGAATCGAAAGCGACAATATTGCCGGCCGCATCTTTGGCATTCANCAGTTGCAAAACTCCGATCGAGTCCTGCGAGAAGTTCTGCAGCGGCACTGTCAAGAATGACTTCGAGTTGTACCCGGTGGAGTCATCAAAGTCCTTTGCACCCTGTGCATCCACATCACCTGCAGTTGCCAGATCCGAAATGTTTATGGTCTTGCAGGTAATCGCGCAGCGCGTAGCGATGTTCGTCATGTTGAGACCACCGTCAGGCAACTCAATGGGTATTTCCTTGAACGGCGCGGTCACAGGCGTGTTGTTACCACCTTGGGCAATACCCAACGTGTCGTTTAGCACAATGGCGAACATGAGCGTGTTTTCAGGGGTGCGCAGATAGAGCGAACCCGCATCAGCGCTCAACATGGTCTTCGCTTCACGGAGAATCCGCTCGAGCAGGCTGTTGATGTCCTTTTCGGCAGAAAGTGCCCGGCCAACGTCTATTAGCCTCCGGTACTTATGCGCCAGGCTGTCATCGTCCCCCACTACTGTTTGGGCGTCATCTGACATCGCAGATTCGGCATGTCCTCCCAGACGAGACAATGATTCTAGCCCACTTCGGTGGAGCGACCCTACCGTCGGCGTCAAAGAATCAACGATCCAGGAAAGCTAGACTGAGTCCAGGAACGTAGGTAATGAAGGCCAGTGCTACAAGCAGTACTGCCATGAACGGCAGCGTCGCGCGGTAGATCTCAAGTATAGGTCGCCCAAAGCGATAGCTTGCAATAAAGAGGTTCATACCAATAGGTGGGGTGAAATACCCTATCTGCATGTTGGCGAGGAAGATAATGCCCAGGTGTACCGGATCAACTCCGAAACCGACCGCAATCGGCACGATCAATGGGATCATGATCACCAAGGCGGAGAAGATGTCGAGAATGGCTCCCAGGACCAGCAGCGCCAGGTTCAGCAGGATAAGGAAGGTGACTTTCGAGTCGATGAACGTTGCCATCCAATCAAACAGCGCCTGGGGGATTTCGGCATCGATCAGGAAGTTGGTAAAGGCGAGCGATACACCCAGGATCAACAGAATGCCGCCCACCATCATCATCGCTTCGCGAGCAACCCGAGGCAGTTCCCGCAGAGGAACTTCACGATAGACAAACACCTCGACAATCATGACGTAAAACGCGGTCACCGCGGCAGCCTCGGATACTGCAAAATAGCCAGAGTAGATTCCACCAAGCACAATGACCGGCATGGGTAGTTCCCAGCGCGCAGCGTAGAGCGCGGCAAGGGCCTGGTCGCGACTAAAGTGCCCGCGGTGAAGCTGTGTACCTCGGTTGGCATACAAACTGTAGAGTGTGAGCAGCACAATCATGAGCAATGCGGGCAGGAGTCCGGCGATGAACAGGTCCTGGATCCGAAATGGGTTTGGAATGTCCATTTGCTGAACAAGCACGCCATAGAGAATGAGCGGCAGCGATGGGGCGAGCAAAAGCCCAAGACTGCCTGAGGTTGTTACAAGGCCGAGCGAAAATCGCTCTCGGTAACCCGCTTGAATCAGGGCTGGGAACAGCAGCGCACCGACAGCAACAATGGTGACACCGGACGCGCCGGTAAAAGCCGTGAAGAATGCGCATGTCGTGAAGGAAACAAGCGCCAGGCCGCCTGGCAGCCATCCCAGAAAGACCTCCGAAAGCCGCACCATCCGGTGCGAAACCTGACTCTCAGCCAATACGTAGCCGGCAAACGTGAACAGCGGCAGCGCAATCAGCAACGGAGTCGAGACCAGTCGGTAGATCTCGATCCCAATGACGGTCAGCGGTATGTCTGAGTAGTAAAAACCCACCATCGCCGCTGCCAGGATCACTACAAACAGCGGCGTACCGATAAGAGCAAGGACTCCAAGAAGGGCTGACAGCGCCGACTGCATTAGGCTTCACTCCTTGGTTGCAAAAACGCCGCGATGATGAAGCGAATCGCCATCACGGCGAAGCCGATCGGCAGAATCAACTGACAGACCCACTCAGGAACAATGCCGAATGCAATGGTGCCGTCTTCACGCTCGTACTGCAGGAACTCCCACGAATACCACGCACCAACGCTACAGACGCCGGCTGAGAAGACAACTCTAGCGACGCGTGCCGCGCGGCCAAAAGACCCCAGGTACCGCGAAACCACATCGATGGCGATGTGGCTCTGCTCCCGAGTCGCTACCATCGCGCCCAGCATGGTGACCCAGAGGATCAGTCTGCGAACAAACGGGTCAGCCCAGGTGAGCCCAGTATCAAACACATTGCGAAGCACAATTTGGAACAGCGCAACTCCCAGCATCGTCAGCAGCGCCGATACCAGGACACCGTCTTCAACGCGGTGAAGAATTGCTAGGGATTGCCGTACGTAGGTGAACATTACGAAAAGAGAAGGCGTTTTCTGATACCTCGTTACCAAGGCTACCAGCTACTCACCGGTATGCTCCAGCCTCAAACGAAGCTTTACACCAGCCGGCTCCATGCGCATGGATGGCTACTATGGCTGGCATCGGCCGTAAGCGGACGATGTCAGTGCGCCAAAGCCTGCGCATTGCTTACACGCGACTGTTCCAGCAACTTTGAGATGGCTGCAACTCCTTCACTTGACACTTCCCCTGATGTGGTGAGGTCGATGATGGATTTCTGCGCAATGGTGCGCCACTCCGCCAAAGCATCGCCCGAAACCGAAACTCGCTCTATACCTGTTGCGAGCAAAGCGTCAAACGCCTTGATGTTGTCAGTCCGGTTGTCGCGATCAACCTCGCGAAGCACCCGGTTCATCACCTCTTCGACAGCGACCCGGTCAGCAGTCGATACGCCGTGCAAGCTTTTCTTGTCCAAAGCGAGCGCCGAGTAGATATACATGACGGGCATGTCAGTCAGGTATTTCACCTGGTTGTGCCATTGCAGCGCAATCGCCACGAGGGGCGGCACTGCAACCGCGTCGATCAAGCCGGTCTGCAGTCCCGCGAGGACATCAGTGATGGCCAACGGTATCGGGCTCACGCCGTAGTGCCCAAGGATGCGCACCGAAATCGGGTCACCATCAGGGACCCAGGCCTTGATCCGTCGCAGATCATCAACCGACCGGACAGGTGAATTCGAAAGAACATAGGCAAAGCCGGTTTCGATGAGCGCAAAACTGACCATCCCTCCCTCGTCAAGCCCCGCAATTATCTGCGGGTCCATGACCTCCCGAACCCGATCAACCTCATCAAAGTTCTGGAACTGCAGTGGCAGGTTGTAGAGCTGCAGGTCGGGATAAAACCGCGTCAAGGTTCCCGCGGCCACGGCACCACCATGGAGTTGCCCAATACGAATCTTGCGCAATACCGTAATGTCATCCCCCTGCACGCCGCCGGGATACAGCTTGAATTTGACGCGCCCATCCGTGCGCGAACGAACCTCCTGCATACCGCCGCGCAGTTTCTTAATCCAACCCAGTCCGTCCGGGGAAATCGTCGCAATCTTCAGTGTTTTCGCTTCAGCGTCAATTGCAAGCAACGAAAGTGACAGCAAAGCCGCACCTAGAACAGTATATAAACGCATCAGAAATACTCGTCCGATTCCGCTAGCAGCACTGCTGCACGCTGCTGAGCCAACACATTGGTCAGGGTCATGTTAGGAGCTACAGGTTCCGCTTCAAGGACTTCCCGTAGCAGTTTGTCGTGCAGCGCCTTATCGAAAACAAGGCGCGCATACTGCTCAGCATAGATGACCTTGGTCATGAGGTACTTGCCACCCGCGAGCTCAATAGCCCGTTCGAAATGCTCACGTCCCTGCTCAGGGCGGCCACCCATAGAAGCCGGGAGGAGCGTCTCCATACCACCGAGGTACAGATGCCCTGCCCCGTCGGAAAACCCCTCATCCAATTCAACTACCCGAGTCATTACTCGTTTGGCTCTATCCAACTGGGCAATTGCGGCCCAATCGTCGCTATGCGCCTGTAGCCACCCGGTCCATGCAACACCCACGGCATAAAACACCGGCACATCTTCGGCCTCGATACGGTTGATTTGTTCCTCAAACTCAATAAAAGGGTCAGTCCGCAGTGCACAAAATCCCCGTTTGCTGCAGGCCGCAGCAAACGCGTAATTTAGCGCCTTTGTTGCAAGACGCTTCTGCTGCTCACCTTCCGTGAATACCGTGAATGCACCGTTCAGCGACGATGCCGCGAGCAGTAATGAAGTATTCGACGGGTCGCTCTTCAAAAAGCTGTCAACCATGATGATGTACGCGGGTATTCCTGCGCGCACCGTATCTGGATCATCGCTGTTGAGAATAGTCGTCGCCAGGTCCTCAGCGAGCGAGTTGGTAACACTCGACATCAGGGCTGCGCAGCCCGACAGACTGAGTACAACAGTGAGTAAGGTAGCAAGCGTGCTCGTACGTAATGTGCGATGCAAGGTCATGGCCCGGAATTGAGGAGAATTGTTGCAGCATTCGGCAACGCTGTGCTGTTGTGGAACCGGCCAAAACCCAAGCAAGTGGGCGTTGGCCAATGGAGATCGACAGCACGATCAGCAGCCGGGCCTGTACGAAGCGCCAGGCGTCGGATTGCTGCCCCGGAAATCAATCCGGCAAGCGTCACTGTGTATTCCTCCATTTGCGCCTCCGTCCGATCAACTATTGTACTCAGACTCACCCTCAGCCCAACCCAGGGGCAGCAGGTTCAGAGGAGTCGCGTGCCTGCAGTGACGCCAAAGAACGGATTGGCTTCTCGCTCGTATCCAATCGTGGTTTCGGGACCATGCCCTGTAATGACCCGAGTACGCTCTTCCAACGTAAACAGGCGCTGTTTGATCGATCGCTCAATCTGCTCGAAACTGCCACCGACCAGGTCCGTACGGCCAATCCCACGTTGGAACAGGGTGTCGCCCGCAACCAACAGCGCCGCGGGCTCAAAGAAGAAGCTGACCGACCCCGGTGTGTGCCCAGGTGTATGCAGCGCAGTGCCACCGCAGCAGCCAAGGTCAGCGCCATCCCTGATCCATCCATGCGCCTTAGGGGCCTCACCGCCGTCGATACCCAACCGTTCGCACTGGCGCAAATACCCATTCCAGAGAAACCGATCAGCCTTGTGTATGAAGAGTTCAGCTTGAGTGGCCCCGTGAATGGCTTGTGAGGCAAGCATGTGATCCAGATGCGCGTGTGTATGGTAAACGCGCTCAATCGAAAGCCGGTGCCCGCGCACGTAATCCATGATCACCTCGGGTTCGCCGCCTGGGTCAATGATGATCCCGCGCCGGGTCACCGGATCACCCACGACCGTACAGTTGCACCCCAGATGACCCGTAGCGAACGATTCGACAATGAAAGATTCAGTAGGCCTATTCATGACCGGTCAATGCGGGCGGTCCCGCAACAGCTAAAGAATTCCCTGCATACCGGAAAGGACTTAACAGAGTTGTCACCATTGACCACCTTGCGCATGCTAATCGCTTTGCCGTAGCCCGGACATTGTCGTGTCAGCGGGTTCGGGCGCAGCACCGTCCTAGGACATCCCCCGGTTCGGAGGCTGATGGCGGCGCCATCAGCAGAAGCACGTTAGCCTCATCGAATACATCCTTAAGAAACAACTCGCTCTGCTTTTCGCTTCCTGAAGCGCCTGCGAGGTGCAGATCGCAACGCTGAGCACCTTGATCGTAGGGAGNNCGCCAGCNGCGGCANCACTTGANCTGNNCCAGCTNCGGCAACCTTGATCTGAACCACCTTGGTACGACTTTCTAGCTCCCGTGAAAGCGCCGTCTCCTGACAAAAGTCAGCGAAATCGGAAAAGTGGGACATGTCGGCCAAGAAACGCTTCAATCTAGCGGCGCCTGACCGGACTGCTATAGCCGACCCTGCCTCAAGAGCTATCGTGGTGACACCATCCAAACTCTGTCTTCAGAAATGATCGGGTGCATGAGCTGCGTGAGGCATGGCAAAAATGTCAGCCGCGCGTCCGGCAGCGGCGGTATCACCTTCAAGCATCCCCCAACTGTGCAATTGGCGGGCGCTGCGCCGGCCGGAGTACAGCAAGGCGAGCGCTTTGAGCGACATCCGCAGCTCAGGTTCTGCGTTGACNCGCTGGACGGTCGCGCCTTCTGGTGTTGCATCGAGTTCATACACGCCGGCATTCCACGGCGCGAGACTATCCTCACCTATCCCGATCCGTAACGTCCCGACACCACAATAACCGCGCTCCGCCATGGCCTGCTCAGCGTTAATCATACGCAACCAAAGGCCTTCTCGATCTTGGGTATGGAGCAAGCGCGGCTCCGCAAACAACTCGGGGGACGGATCATCGCTAGGGGCGTTGGTCCACGTGACCCGGCCAACCATGTCGTGTGCCCCGACAAAACTCCATAGGCTGCGNTAGGCGTCCACGTCCAAGGCTACCAGGTCACGGATCTTCATTTCCTNCCCACGTGAGGCATGTTCATTTCTNCCCGACCGCGTCGTGTAGANCAGATAGCCCACATCACGCCCATTTCTTGTNCAGAACGCCACATGCAGCGGCCCNTCNGCTTCACTCTCTTCCAACACGTTGAGTTTCCATAACGGACTGGAGCGGTGCAAATAGCACATGCGATCAGCAATGTGTTCGATGTAGAGTTTCTTCAGTCGTGGTAACGCGTCCGAAAGAGGGCTTCTCGTAACAACGCCTGAGCCCGCATTACCATCGTGAAAACTGATATCCACAGTATCGACCTCGTAGTGGCGCAAAACGGTCGTCATCGCATACTGGTAACGCTGGTAGATGGCGGCCTGCGACGCCCAAAGCGATGCGATCGCCTGGCCTTCATCNCGCATACGAGCAAATGCCTCNGTCATCAAGCGACGNACGAAACCCCTGCGCCGGAACTCGGGCAATGTGCCAACCGACGACACTCCTGCCATCTTCACCGCATTGCCGTTNGCTCNCATNGTGAACGGGATGGCNCAGAACATCGAAGCCATGACGCCGTCCACGAAGACGCANAGGGTCCACTCAGGCCTGTTAGATTGNGAGATNGTGTTGTCCGGCCCGTCGCCGAATGAACCTGCATAGACATAGGCGCCAATNGCGCCCATATCCAGCATCTCGTCCGCCCGAGCCCGGCGGACCTCTATCGCCACCCTAATCGTCCGACGCCAGCACCANGGTGCCAGTCGTAGACAANGTACCACCGGTACCATTGACGATGCCCCGGGTTGCGGCGGTCTGCTTGCCCTTNAGNCCGTTGACGCCGTCTTCGGCCGTGCCGGAAAGCTGTCGATAGGCTTCAACCAGCAGTTGCATGCCGTACATGCCAGAGTGGTTGAAAGACAGCCCGCCACCATTGGTGTTCATAGGCAGCCGGCCACCAGGCGCAGCGTGCCCATCCTTCCATAGTTTGTAGCCCTCCCCCCGAGGTGCGAGCCCAACCATCTCCGCTGTCATCGCAGCGGTGATCGTAAAGGAGTCGTAAAGCAGAGCAAGCTCCATGTCCTGGGGCCCCATACCGGCCATTTCATATGCGGTCTGAGCGGATCGACTCGCCGAGGTAGCCGTGAAGTCTTCCATCTCAAGCATGTTCTGATGCCCCATGCTCTCACCAGCGCCGGCAATCCAGACCGGGTTGGTGCGCAGGCTCCGAGCGATCTCGGGCCGCGCCACCAGTACCGCGCCACCGTGATCCGTCACAAGACAACAATGCAGTAAATTGAGCGGCCAGGAGATCATCGGCGAACCTTGGATTTGCTCGATCGTAAGCGGACCACCAAACTCGTGCGTATCTTTGGAGTGCATGATTGCGCGCGGGTTGAGCGTAGCCCAGTCCCGCGTCACCTTGGCAACGTGCGCAAAGTCCTCAGGCGTTGTACCAAACCGATGGTTATGCCGAACCATCGCGTGAGAGTACATTGAGGGCGCACCCCAAAGGCCGTATGGCATGGTCATCTGGGTTGCTGGTGCCTGCGGCCCCCCACCGCCACCACCACCGCGGCCAAGTCGGCGCGAAGACCAGCCGTTTTCCCCATGGGTTACAAGGGCAATGTCAATGATCCCGGCATGGATCGCGCACATGGCGTGATGGACGTGTATCTCAAACGAGCAGCCCCCTACCGAGGTGGTGTCGATGTACTTCGGGTGCAGACCGAGGTGCTCGGCAATCTCGCTGGACGCACCTACGGAAAAGATGCCCTCGATATCGCTGATCGGAACACCCGTCAGGTCGCAGACGTTGCGTATCGCCGAAATGTGTAGCTCAAGCCCTGTCTTAGGCTCGTCCGGGTAGCCAATCTCATCGGCCTCGGCAGCGCCAACAATTGCAGCAGCTCTGGATAGTGGGTGTCCCATCGTTTACGCCTCCACCACGCGAAAGAACGGAATATGAATATCGTCCGATGCTTCCTCGAACTCGATCCTTACCTTAGCGCCGATCTTGATCGACTCGGGTTTCGAGGCGTCAACGCCTCGCAGCACAGTCAACATGCGGTCACCTTCATTAAGATCGATGAATGCAGTCACGTAGGGAACTTCCTGCGCGTAGCCGCCGAAGCCGCGGTGCTGCACTGCATAGGTGTGAATGTGGCCCTCGCCGCTGGCCTGGAACCACTCAAGAGCGGAGGAATGGCAATACGGGCAAAGATGGCGCGGATAGAAGTGAACCTTGCCGCAGTCGGCACAGCGCTGCAGCATCAGTACACCCGCGCTCGCACCGTCCCAGAAGGGTTTGGTCAGAGTCGTCGGGGTGGGAATGGGCTTGTTGTAGGCCAACGGTTTTTGCCTCCGTCAGGTCATGCTAGTTCTAGTAACATTAAGGCTATCAGACCGGCGTCCAGTTTGCTGAGCAGGGTCTTGCCAACTGGCACGAAGGGTCCTTGGTACGCACGGCAACCTCGAGCGCGCCATCTCACCCAACCATCATCAACCGTGCATGGTCAGGCCACCCGATA
>PAWP01000071.1 GCA_002714125.1 Gammaproteobacteria bacterium | reverse complement strand
GTCTTAGGGTTGTTTTGGTGATGTCGTTTTCTTCCCGCTCCCAGTAATGAGCCGGAAGAATGGGCAGGTGGCCAATCGACAGTCCGGCGCTTGGGTTGCGAAACGCGGGATCGCTGATATGGAAAGTTACTTCCAGCGGCCCGGTCTGCTCGGCGTGATCGATGTGGGCTAGCGCATTGCGGATCGCCGCGGTGGCGTCCTTGCGGACGAAGTTATGCGTATACAGCAGGTCCGCGGGCGTGATCGGCGTGCCATCGTGCCAACGTGCCTTCGGATTGATACGGACCTTGAACCAGCTGTAGTCCGCTGCCCACGCTATTGCCTCACCAAGCCTTGCGTATTGCGCGGACGGCTCATCGTCGCTGGGCTCCAGGACCCGGTCGAAGATGAAGATGAAGGAGCCGACGAAGCCGTAACCCGCGGGATTGATGCCCTTTTGAATCCAGGGCGTAAAGCTATTGAAGGTGCCTACCACCGGCAGGATCATGTCGCCACCGATAGGTGCATCCGGGTTAGCGTAATTGAAGTGTTTAAAGTCCGATGGGTACTCAAGTTTTCCGAAAAAAGAGAAGCCATGATGGAATTGGGAGCCTGTATGGTTTGTGGGCTCGTCCGCCGACACTGGGCCTGACAGATGCACCACGCACGCGAACAGAAGCCACGCCGCAATGTGCGGCCTTTGTTGCCGACGTAAAATCACAAGAAACTGCACTCCGATCTACACTCCAGGCGCCAANCCTGAANGGAANGNCGANCTGGTGATGGTTGCGGAAATCCGGGGGCCGGGGCCAAATGCGAGCGGCGCTCGGGGTAGTCACGCTGTAGACGATTGAATCATAACCGGAGCAAGAGAATGCGTGCGACCAAAATTGTGGCGACNCTGGGTCCTGCGAGCGANCAGCGCATTGCGGATCTGGTGGCGGCCGGCGTGGATGTCTTTCGCGTCAATTTTTCCCATGGTCTGCAGGCTGAACACCGCACTCGCGTTGCATCGATCCGAGCAGCGGCGCATCAGGCTCGGCGTTATGTTGCGGTCCTGGCTGATCTGCAGGGTCCCAAGATTCGCGTTGGCCGCTTTGGGCCTCCAGGTGCGATCGAACTCAGGCTGGGTGCTTCGTTTGCAATCGATACGCACTTGGCTGATGACGCTGGAGATGTGACCCAGGTTGGCACGAGTTACTCGGATCTGCCTAACCAGGTAGATCCGGGAGACATCCTCGCGCTCGGCGATGGGCTGATTGAGCTTGAGGTGACATCCNTTTCTGGAACCCGNGTTGACTGCGTNGTACGACACGGTGGCGAGCTGAGCGACAACAAGGGAATNAANAAGCGTGGTGGTGGCCTGTCGGCACCGGCGCTNACNAATAAGGACCGCGAAGACCTCCGNNTAGCNTGCGAGCTAGAGGTCGACTACGTTGCGGTGTCNTTTCCTCGTGACGCGCGGGACATGATGGAAGCCCGGGCGCTAGTGGCTTCACACGGCGGGCAATGCGATCTGGTTGCGAAGCTTGAGCGAGCTGAAGCGGTTGCTGATGTTGACGAGCTTGATGAACTCATTGAGGCATCCGATGCGGTGATGGTGGCGCGAGGCGACCTAGGCGTTGAGATTGGCGACGCGGAGCTCATGGGCGTGCAGAAGCGCATCATCTTTCGNGCCCGCCAGTTGAACCGTTCAGTGATTACTGCCACACAGATGATGGAGTCCATGGTTGCGAGCCCAAGGCCCACCCGTGCCGAGGTGATGGATGTCGCCAACGCGGTATTGGATGGTACCGATGCGGTCATGCTGTCCGGTGAGACAGCCGTCGGCGAGTACCCAGTGGAAGCGGTGCTGGCTATGGTCGGAGTCATCCGCGGGGCAGAGGCGAGCCCTTACTGGCGGCGACCGATAGACTATGACCTTGCCTGCGATGAGGTTGATGAATCGGTTGCGCTGGCTGCGATGACCGTAGCAGAGAATCTGTCTGGCGTTGCTGCTGTTGTCTGTCTGACATCCAGCGGGCGTACACCGCAGCTGATGTCGAGAACGCGTGCGCGGATACCCATNTANGCCGTGGNTAATCGGGNCCANACCCTTGCACGCGTCGCGCTCTATCGCGGCGTGCATCCTGTACGTTTAGAGACAGATGCGCTGGATGCAGATCAGGTCAACAAGGCAGCGCTGCAGGAACTGCAACGAGTTGGCATCGTAGAAAAAGGGGATCGGGTTATTGTTTGCCGAGGCGACTATCACAACGCGGTGATCGCTGGCACTAATACTATTGAGGTCCTGGCCGTTTCCTAAGTTGGTATTCGTGGTAGCTGCGGCTGAGAGGCTGCAGTCCTGCTTCGGCTTCTAGAGTGCGCCTCGCCTGCGCTCTTGATTGGCGTCGCTACGACGAACCCACCGCTTGTTGTATATCCGTCACAAGCTCCGCGGGCACATCTGCGTCCAGCGCGAGCATGTCAGTAAGCCCTCCAAACCTCTCGGCGATAGCAACCGCAATCTCGTCGTGGCGGCCGCTGGCACAGAACAGATGGACCACGTCATCATTGACCTCGTCAGTCATTGCGTCCCAGTCACCGCGTTTTGACATTTCATTAAGCTTGCGCCCGAGATCGCCCAGGTCGTGGGCTTCAAACACTGGCCAGTATGACGGCGTCGAACCATAGAAACCGACGCGCATCCGGACCCGGTCAAAGGCGCGCCGAACTGCCTCGTCAGTGGCTCCGGTTGCAATGAAGCCGCCGCCTGATACCTCGAAGTCACTACGTCCAAGTCCACGCTTTGCCAGACCTTTTTCAATACGTGGAAGGATCGATTCACGCAGGTACCTGGCGGTACAGAATGGGTGCAGCTGCACGCCGTCACAGACAGCGGCGGCCACGTTCAGCATGCCGGGGCCTACAGCAGCGATCTGAATCGCAGGGGGCGGGCACGGCAGCGGCTCCGGGGTGAAATTGGGCGTCATGAGAGAAAATTGATAGTGCTCACCCTCATAGTTCAGTCGTTCACCTGTTTCCCAGCAGTGAAAAATAGCCCGCAATGCCTCCATGTACTCACGCATCCGGGGTGCTGGCGCGCTCCAAGGTACGCTGAATCTGCGCACGTTGTGGCCTCTGACCTGGCTGCCGAGCCCAAGCGTAAAGCGTCCGCCAGATGCCTGCTGCAGGTCCCAGGCCACGTTGGCCACCGGCATCGGGCTGCGGGAAAAGGCAATTGCGATGCTGGTGCGCAAAGCCAGCTTCCTGGTCGCTGTCGCGGCTATGGCGTGAGGCAGGAACGGATCATGACGGTTCTCCTGGGTGGTGACCACATCGAAACCAGCGGCTTCCAGTCGAGTCGTCTCGTCGGCAACCCGGTTCAGTGCGAGAGAAGTAATTGATGTGCTGACCCGCATGGGCACCCTTACTCGTATATCGGAGGGTAGGCAGTGTGCCACGGGTCAGGATTGTGTCGTAGCGCTTCACTGGGCCCGTCGGCTATAATTGTCGGGCCCACATTGGTCCTCTCGCAACAAATAGTTGTGAACTCCGCCAGGCCCGGAAGGGAGCAACGGTAGCAGCGAATTTGTGTGCCGGGATGCGGCTGGTGTGGGTTTTTCATGTCTGTACTCTGCACCCGTCCGGGTGCCCCAAGGGAATCTATGGGTCTGCGCTGGTATCTGGTCAGTACTGCCTGGTTTCTTGTTCCGGGTGGCATACAGATGGTGTTGTTCCCCTGGTTCGTCGCCGTGCATCTCAATGAATCTCCTGAACGCGTGGGTATCGCGCAGATGGCGAGCCAGCTGCCGATGGTTTTCCTGATCCTGATTGGNGGAGCCNTGGGTGACCGCCTTGATCAACGGCGGCTGTTGATTGGNCTTCACCTAGCAATGGCGGTACCNCCGTTGATTTTGGCTGGTATCGTNTTCGGAGGTGAGGTGACTTTCGCGTACCTGATCNGTTGGGTGGTAGCCGGGGCCATACTGGGTGCGTTTGCGGTGCCAGCTCGAGATGCGTTATTGACACGGGTAGCGGGCGCCGATATTCAGCGCGTAGTGACGTTGACCATTGGTGTGCAGTTTGGCGTGCAGATTGTGGGCTTTCTCGTAGGGTCCGGGGCTGACGCGGTGGGTCCTGGCACCTTGCTCCTCGCGCAGTCAGCATGCTTACTGCTCGCGGCATGGACCACCGCCAGGATCCCCTTGTTGCCACCGCTTCCGAGCCGGGCGCCGTCGCACCTGCTTGCGGACGTGGCCGAAGGCGTTCGTCACGCCTGGGCCTCGCCGGTCATCCGCCCGGTCATTTTCCTCACGTTTTCCATCGGGCTCTTTTTTNGCGGTGCCTTCATGGTCGCGCTACCGTTGGTGGTGCGGGACGTCTTTGTCGGTGGCGCCTTCGAGATTGCGTTAATGTTTGCCGCCAACATGCTGGGCACCTGCGCGACCATTGGCATCCTGATGCGCATCGGCGGTGTTGCGCGACCAGGGCGCGCGATTCTGGTGACTGGCGGCCTCAGCATGCTGACGGTCATTGGGCTGTCGCTGCCAATGCCGTTCTGGGTGTTCCTCNCNGGCTGTTTTNTTTGGGGCANGTGCGCGGGCATGAACATGACNATGTCGCGCTCAATGGTGCAGGAGATTGCGCCAGAGGCCTTTCGNGCNCGTATTCTCTCGGTNTATACGCTTGGCCTGATGAGNGGGATGCCGATCGGGTCGCTGTTGATGGGNTGGTGCGTGGCACGTTTTGGTGCNCAGGAAGCGTTGCTAGTNCCNGCNNTCGGGATGGGCTTTGTCTACCTGTTGCTGGGNCTGACAACTGTATTGTGGCGNGTNTCGCGCCAGCTGANTCCGGAGCGGGCTGATGCAAAATTTGCCTGAGATGGAAACGCACACAATCCGCACGGAGTTTGTAGAGACGAGTCCGATCCGCTTTGAAGTGGATATGTGCGGCGAGGGTGACCGGCTCGCTCTATGTCTGCACGGGTTTCCTGAGCACGCCGTTTCATGGCGGCATCAGATGCCACTGTTGGCCCGGCTTGGTTACCGCGCTTGGGCCACGAACCTGCGTGGCTATGGCAACAGCACACGACCTTTGCGCCTTCAGGACTACGGCATCGAGGTCCTCATGGACGACATTGCGCGCCTGATTGATGCGGCCGACGCCAAGGAAGTGATCCTGTTGGCTCACGACTGGGGTGCGGTCATCGCTTGGTTTTTCGCCATGCGGCGGATCCGACCACTGGATCGGCTGATCATCTGTAATGTGCCTCACCCAGGCCCGATGGCGCGCGCGCTTAAGGGTGGCTTCGACCAGTTGCTGCGCTCCTGGTATGTACTTTTCTTTCAATTGCCATGGTTACCTGAGTTTGTGCTCGGCCGGAATCGCGCCGAAGCGATAGGGCGGTTACTTACCGATACGCTTTGGAACCGGCAGGCGATCAGTCCTGAGCACGTCGAGGTGTTCCGCAACAGCGCAGCGATCCCAGGAGCGCTTACCGCGATGGTCAACTACTACCGGGCGCTGGTACGGGGTGGCGGTGCGAGGCGTCAGCAGAAGCTTGGGTATCCGGTGATCGACATACCTACCTTGATGCTCTGGGGGGATGCTGACATGGCGCTCGGTGTTGAAACGATCCGCGGTACCAATGCCTATGTTTCCGATCTGACGCTGCGGGTGCTGCCCCACATTTCACATTGGGTACAGCAGGATGCGCCCGAGGAAGTTAATGCGATGATCGAGGCCTTTCTCAAGGGCCGTTCGGTCCCGCAGATGCGTTGGATTGCAGAACTCCACGTGGAAGGGACTGTTGAGGGAAGAGATGAATACCTATGAGTTGATCGAGTATCGGTCTGCTTCGATGGCCGCGCGACACGCATGTGCATCCTGGCTGCAGAACACTCAGGCACCCGTGATGAAGCGAGCCGGGGTGGGGTGTGTTGGCCTGTTCGAGCCCTGTGACGAAACTCCATCGTTGTGGGTGCTAGCCGTACATGNTTCCATGCAGGCATGNATACNGGCACGTGNGCAGATGTTGCAGGATCCCGCGTGGGTCGGTGNNCCGGCAGACGCCNCGGTNCCCGCTGAGCCCTTGTACGAGGAANCGGTNGTNTCGTTNCTGCAGGCNTTTCCTTCCATGCCGGCGCCCGAATTGCCGGTTGCGGCTCTGGGGCGCCGCTACCAGTTGCGAATCTACGAGAGCCCGACNGTTGAGGCCGGGCAGCGCAAAATCNGGATGTTCGAGAGTGGTGGTGAGATCGACATCTTCCGGCGGGTCGGGCTGGATCCGGTGTTTTTCGGCATGGCNTTGGCAGGGCCGCGATTGCCTAACCTAACTTACATGCTGAGCTTCAAGGACCAAACGGCACAACGCGCTGCATGGGGAAGATTCATCGAAGATCCAGNCTGGAAAGCGCTGAGTGGGCGCCCGGAGCTCAAGGATGCCGTGATCATACGCAACATCACCAACATNGAGCTTGCGGCGTTACCGGGCTCCGATATCTGAACCGGTGTGCNGGCTAATAAGGGTGTCCACAGCACCGGCACCCANGCGTAAGCCCAGCCAAACGTTCACCGTTTCGAGCCAGGCTTCNTCCCCTCTNATCCGNGGCAGCAGGTAGGCCTTCTCGAGGTAAGTCAGGGTTGGCATGGAGCCGCAGAGTGACGGGNTGCGGGCACTTTGCAGCAGAACTTCAATGCCATCGGTGAACATCACATCGGCTCGGCCCGCCGCGATCTCGTCAAAAATAGTGCGGTTATCGGGCCATACTGTGATTGCGGCCCGGCGCATCCGTGTGTTCACAAACCGTTGGTTGGTGCCGCCGGGATTCACAATTACCCGTACGTCCGGNTGGTCGATGGCTGCTAGCGAATCGAATCGGGCGNCATCCTCGCACCGAACAATTGTGGTCTTGCCATCCCTGAAATACGGCACGGAAAAACGTGCTTCTCGCNCTCTTGCCACATTTCGCGAGATACCACCCATCGCGATGTCGAAGTGGCCATCGCGCAGNTCGTCCATGAGGGTTGGCCAGGACGTTCTTACAAATCGTGCCCTTACTCCTAGCTCTGCGGCCAGGTGCTTAGCCTGATCTATGTCGACACCGNNAGGCTGACCGTCAGTGCCNCGGTGTGTGAACGGCGCNTAGTCGCCCGTTGTGCCAACCCGCAATTCCCCCGAATGTTCGATACGCGCAAGTGTGGAGGGGTAATGCTCAACTTGGATCAGCGCGTCGAACAGNGCGTTCTGCTCANTCGGCGTCAGGCCGGTGGTTGAGAGCGCAGCGGTGAACTCCGCCTGGCTTCCTGGCTGGTCAGGGACGCGGTCCAGTCTCTCCACGATGGCATCACCCAGGATTAGGAGTTCGGGGCGGATTTTTGTGACGAGATCAAGCCCGGTAGCATCAGGTGGATGACCGGCCCATTGGCGAAACCAGTAGCGTTGAATCGCCTTCGCCGCCTTTATCTGCGCACTGAAGAAACGTGCAGCACTGTCTCCATCGATACCTTGCATGACGGCGCTACGGCGAGCGGATCGAATGACCAGGGCCTCGCGTTCGGGGTCTTCTATGGGACGCTTTGCATGCCACTTTTGGAGCGCCACGTCCCGCATCAGACCAAGTCGATCGTTGATTAGGTCATATAGGGTGTCGTCAGCGTGTGTCGGCAGGGCGATGGCCATGGCCGGCACCCATATCAGCAGCCAGCGCAGAGGTCGCATGTCGACGCCCGCCGTGCTCAGGCGAGCTTGACGAGCATCTTGCCTTCGTTGACGCCTGTGAATAGACCNCTGAACGCCGCGCTGGCNTTGTCGATGCCGTCGAAAGTGGTTTCCTGATACNTGATTCTTCCGTCGCGGATCCAGCCGCCCATCTCCTGCCGAAACTCCGCCTGCTGGCCGTTGAAGGCCGACACGACGAATCCGCGCAGTTGGACAAACTTGTAGATGGTCTCCGTGAGATTGCGGGGTCCAGGTGTCGGGTTATCACTGTCGTTGTAGTGCGCGATCATCCCGCAGATGGGGATGCGGCCATAGGGACGCATGTGCGTCAGCGCGGCTTCGAGCTGTTCGCCCCCTACATTCTCGAAGTAGACATCGATCCCGTCCGGAGCCCCTTTCTGCAGTTCGTCCAGCGGGTTCGCGGTTTTGTAGTTGAATGCGTGATCGAAGCCGAATTCGTTCACCAGGTGAGCCACCTTTTCATCGGAGCCCGCGCTGCCAACAACTGTTCCACCCTTGATCTTNGCAATCTGGCCCACGACGCTGCCTACTGCGCCAGAGGCTGCTGAGACAAAGACGCTTTCGCCATCTTTGTATTCACCTGTGATCAGCAGGCCACCCCACGCGGTTAGTCCAGGCATGCCCATGATGCCAAGGTAAGTTGAAAGCGGCGCTAGAGACGCGTCGACCGGGGCCAGCCCGCGACCATCAGAGTTGTAGTACTCGCGCCANCCCCAGTTGCTGTTGACGTGTGAACCCTCGGGAAAGTCAGGGTTCTTCGAGGCGACAACTTCACCGACCGCACCGCCCACGAGCGCCGTGCCGGGTTTCCAGTTCATGCGCATCTGCCCGCGCATGTAAGGATCAACGGACATGTAGGCGTTGCGNACTACGACTTCACCGTCGCTCGGATCGTCGATTGNCTCCTCGCGAACTTCGAAGTCGTCGTCGGTGGGCATGCCCACTGGGGTTGATTTGAGATAAACCTGGCGCGAGGTAAAGGGCATGGGTGTGTCCATCCAGTCTGTAAATGCGGACGGCGATGATGTGGTAGTTTGCCGCGTCTTTCAATTCGCGCTGGCAGCGCACCAAATGGGGGTAATTCGTGTCCGACGCTGACGATATTCTGCTTTACGAGCTTGAAGACCATGTGGTCACGCTCACCCTGAACCGGGATGAGTCGCGCAACGTTATCTCTGACGATGAAATGGTCGGAGCTCTGGTTGAAGCCTGTGCGCGNATCAANGCCGATCCGGAGGTGCGCTGCGCCATCATCACNGGTGCTGGGCGTGCCTTNTCGGCTGGCGGCAACGTTAAGGACATGCAGAACAAGTCGGGCATGTTTGGCGGAACGCCGCCACAGCTGCGCGATGGCTACCGCAAAGGGATTCAGCGCATTCCAATGGCCGTATACGACCTCGAGGTTCCAATCATAGCGGCAGTTAACGGGCCTGCAATCGGCGCCGGGTGTGATCTGGCGATGATGTGCGATCTGCGGATTGCCTCAGAGAAGGCGATTTTTGCTGAGAGTTTCGTAAAGGTCGGGTTGATCCCAGGTGACGGTGGTGCCTGGTTCTTGCCCCGGGTAATCGGACAGGCTAAAGCCAACGAGATGGCGTTCACCGGCGAGCCTGTGGACGCGGCCAAGGCGCTCGAATGGGGGATTGTCTCCCAGGTAGTCGATCCCGGCGAGCTTCTGGATGCCGCGCGAGCACTGGCGCGGCGTATTGCTGTCAATCCGCCGGTGGCCCTACGGATGACCAAGAAACTGCTCAAGGAATCGCAGCAGGCGAGCCTCGCCGCATTGCTGGAGATGTCCGCATCCCTACAGGCACTCGCGCACCAAGAACCGCATCACGAAGAGGCAGTGGCGGCNATTATAGAAAAGCGCGCGCCGGACTTCGGCTAAGCGGGCGCAAACTCCGGAATCCTCAAAACCATCGTTNTGAGCAGCATTAGATTATCGGCACATTANCCAATAACTATGTCTTTGGCAGGGAATAAATTCTGGTGCGCAACCAGGATGACCGACAGCNATCTACAAACTTTAGGAGGGTGGAAGGGTCATCAGTCGATGGACCGGTACAGGCACGTCACCAGTCCAGAGCTGAGAAGGGCAGCTGAGAAGCNGAAAGACTTTGTTTAGGGGCAGTAACATGACCCGCTTTTTGGGGATCATAACTTTGTCAAAAAGACCCAAAGCGCGTCTATGTTACTCATCCACAAGTCTNTGAAATCAAAGCGATAAGCAAGTTTCGATCTTGCGACCATAANCTAGAGCAGGTCGTACTCCTTCAGATATCTGCGCAGATGATGGCACCTGACGGCGAGGGCCTCCGCGGTCTTCTTTTGATTGAACTGGAAGATGCAAGCGCCGCCTTGATGAGGCCAATTTCATAGTCCTGCGCGGATTGCCGGCAATCGATATTGAGTTCAATAGTCGAGGATATTGCNTTCGATATCGTCAGGAAGTTCGACGTCCGCACCGGAGACAAACTGGAACGTGTGCCATTTGCCAGCTCTGGTTCCTCCCTGTTCCTCCGAATAGGAGCCTCTGGTGTAGGAATTGATNGTTTTCTGCCAGAACGGTAGGGCGTTCACGTTGGTGACCATGACACGCACCTCCCATTGCCCCACAAACAGATCCCAAAGCCTGCAGGCTGCCGTGGTCCCAACGCCGTGTCTGCGGAATCGGCGGAGTACGAAGAACTCCGTCATGTCGATAATGGTGTTGCTTGCGCGAGGGTCGTTGAGGATTCGGACCAGCGCAAAGCCGGCCAGCACGCCGCTAGCACGTATAAGAAACGGATAACGATTCGGGTCTTCCCAGTACTGCTCTAGGATGGGGTATGTGAACCGGCCTTCCGCCTCGATCTCGTCGTCGCCAAACTCAGAGAAGTCGTGCAGATAAAAGTTCAGTAGGTTCGCCATTATGGGTTTCTCACCCTTTTTTGCAGATGTCACCTTGATGTCCATTACGCAGAGAATACCCGGTCGGGGAAGTTCGTAAATATGCCGTCAACGCCGATTGATCGCGCCCAGGAAATGTCTGCAGGCTCGTTAACGGTGTACACGTACACGCGTAGGCCTTGAGCATGAGCTGCGTCTACAGTGGTCTGGTCGACGAGTCTCAGAGCAAGATTGACCGAGAACGCACCATGCTCGGTAGCCGTACGGACATAGTCGGCGGGCCGCCCGAACAGTGGCGCGTGACGATAACGGCGGCTGGCGTCCTGAAGCTCGCCGTGGCGGAACGATGACAGGAGGAAATGTTCTGGTGTCCAGGGAGGGTGCATGCACATTAGGTCAAGAAAAGCACTGACGGGCGCGGCGGTCCCTGGGCCCTTCAGTTCAACGTTGATCCCACAGCGTCCTGCCGCAAGCTCACAAACTTCGCTAAGCAGCGGTATAGGCTCGCCGCCTCCGGCATCCAGACTACGTAGGTATTCAAGGCTTTGTTCCATCACCCTACCGAAGCCGTTGGTTGTGCGCTCCAGCGTATCGTCGTGTATGACAATCAGTTCGTCTTCAACAGCATAAACATCGAGCTCCAGCCATGGGCAGCCCATATCCATGGCGCGCCTGAAGCTGATAAGAGTGTTCTCAGGCGCGTGACCGCAGGCGCCACGGTGGCCAATACAGGCGAAACTGAGGTTTTCGAGTGTTTCCATGGCACGTTCCGGGTAGAGCGGGGACTTAGCCTAACGGAGCTGAAATTTGTCTGCAGTGACCGGACAACCGGTGTTAAATGACCGTACAATGTCGACACCCGTTGCGCCCCGGTTGGGCGCGATTCCTGAGCCCAGGGACCCGTGAGCTACCAGGTTCTAGCACGCAAATACCGGCCTTACACCTTTGCGGAGATGGTAGGCCAGCAGCACGTCCTCAAAGCGCTGATTAACGCGCTGGAAGCGGATCGTCTGCACCATGCGTATCTGTTCGCCGGAACGCGAGGTGTCGGCAAGACTACAATCGGGCGAATCCTNGCGAAATGCCTCAACTGCGCCGAAGGTGTGACCTCTAAGCCCTGCGGCGTGTGTGCTTCTTGTGTCGAGATAGCCGAGGGGCGCAGCGTCGANCTAATAGAGGTTGACGCGGCTTCGCAACGGGGGGTTGATGAGACGCAGCAGATGCTGGAAAACGTGCAGTATTTGCCGACCCGNGAACGCTTCAAGGTGTACCTCATTGATGAGGTACANATGCTGACCACGCACAGCTTTAACGCGCTCTTGAAGACGCTCGAAGAGCCGCCGCCGCATGTAAAGTTTCTCCTGGCGACGACAGAGCCCAAGCGACTGCCGGTNACTGTCCTGTCGCGCTGCCTGCAGTTCAATCTTAAGAACATGACTACTGAAGAGGTAGTGGGGCACCTGCGGAATGTGCTCCAGCAAGAGGGGATCGAGTACGACGACGGGGCGTTGTGGTTGCTGGGCCGAGCCGCGGACGGAAGCATGCGCGATGCGCTGTCCCTGACCGATCAGGCCATCGCCTACAGTGGCGATACGGTGGGAGAGCAGGCGGTGAGGGCCATGCTCGGNGCCTTCGATCACGGCGAGGTTCAGGCCTTGCTGTCAGCCCTCGTCGATGGCGATGCGAATTCACTGCTTAACCGAGTGGCAGCTCTGTCAGAATATGCGCCCAGCTATGAAGCTCTGCTGGATGACCTCCTGCGACTGCTGCATCGCATCGCGTTGGGCCAATACGTGCCGGGCNGTGTCGACAATTCAGAAGGCGATGGCGAAGCCATTGCCGCCCTGGTTCAGCGAATCTCTCCTGAAGACGTTCAGCTGTACTACCAGATCGGGATCATGGGGCAGCGCGACCTGCCACTCGCGCCGGAGCCGCGTTCGGGCTTTGAAATGATTTTGCTCCGCATGCTTGCCTTCNCCCCTGACGCGGGTACAGCGAGGGAGGGCTTAAGCGACTCCCCGTCTGGAGATGTGCCGCGGGCCACACCTGGTCCGGTGCCGGAATCAGCCATGGGTACCGCGGCGGNNTCGCCGCCACCTGCTGCGAGCGAATCTCTGCCTGCCAATCCTGATCAGATGGGGCCAGTTGCAAAGAGAGCGGCGCAACTGGCGGCGCGGGGTGAAGGGGTCCCAAAGCCTGAGCCCGCTGCGAAAGAAGACGGATCCATCGCAGCGGCATCTCAACCGGAGGTAGACAGTGGGACCTCGCAGCCACAGTCCGGGTCAAGCGCCGCGCCGTCATCGCTGCATAGCGCGCGGAGTGCTGCGGTATCTGAATTTGCCACGGAGTTACGACACAACGAGCTCGACGCCGTTCGCCGAGGTCCTAAACTGCCGGGCGCCGATTTACTGTCTCCGCCGCGAGAGGCGCGCGCATCAGAACAAACGGTCGAGACCCATGCGATTGCATCGGAAAACAGGCCGGAACCAGAGCATCGGGTGCCGCAGGGAACCAGGCCAAATCGAGACGAAAACCTCGCCACTTCGACGGGCGTTTCGAGTCTAAATGCTGAAGAGATGGCAACTCGGTTGGGTGTGCAGTCTGAATCGCCGGTTGCGCCAGCCACAGCTCGGCGCGAAACCGCTGTGCGTCCCGCGGCTAATGCCGGATCTGCCCAACGATCGGACCCTCCTGGCCGCGAGACCCGCGACGAGACGCTTGCGCCCGCGATTGCACCCTCCGAGCCCGCGGTTGAGCAGCAGTGGTTCGAGATGGTGAGTGAACTTGAGGTTGCAGGCGTTACGCAGGTGCTGGCCTCGCACTGTTATCTTGTAGGAGACGAGACTGGTACGGTTCATCTCAGGATTGAGCCGGAACATGCCACACTCATGAACCGTTCCCATGAACGCCGCATCGCAGATGCCCTAGGCCAGCGTCTTGGTGGACCTTGCCAGATCGAGGTTAGCGTGGGGCCTGTACCAGGAAACACACCTGCAATGCTTGCGGACATCGAAAACGCTCGGGCTCAAGCCCGTGCGGTTGAAGCGATCGAAGGCAACGACAATATTCGTGCATTGTTGGCAGACTTCGATGGCACGCTGTTACTGGAATCTATCAAGCCAGGTGTACCGGATTGATCAGAGGGCGAGACTTATGACATTCAAAGGCGGGCTCGGGGACATCATGGCCCAGGCGCAGCAGATGCAGCAGAAGGCGCAGGCGATTCAGGAGGAGATTGCCAATGCCGAGGTGCTAGGCGAGGCAGGTGCCGGGCTTGTCACCGTCAATATGAACGGGCGACATGACGTGATTCGGGTCACTGTCGACCCGGACGTTCTGGCTGAAGACAAAAGCATGCTTGAGGATCTGCTGGCTGCGGCGGTTAATGACGCAGTGCGACGCGTTGAGGCAATGCGGGAGGAAAAAATGGCCGATGTGATGTCCGGCTTGCCAGTGCCGTCAGGATTCAAAATGCCCTTTGGTCTTTGAGACGACACGAGACCTGCGAATGGAAGCCTACATTGCCCGGTAGCCCTTTGATTGACGACCTGGTCGAGGCCCTGCGCTGTCTGCCTGGCGTCGGGCCTAAAAGTGCCCAACGTATGGTCATGCATCTACTCGAGCGTGACCGCGAGGGTGGTCGCACGCTCGCAGAGCGAATGCGCCTGGCGATGGAGCAGGTTGGGCATTGCCACTCGTGTCGGACGCTGACTGAACTTGAGACGTGTGAGATATGCGCCAACCCTGCGCGGGATCCGGCGCTGCTCTGCGTGGTTGAAACCCCGGCCGATGTGGTAGCCATTGAACAGTCTGCTGCCTATCGTGGCCGTTATTTTGTCCTTCTGGGGCATCTGTCACCAATAGACGGTCTGGGTCCGACCGAGATTGGGCTGCCCGAGCTCAAAAGCCGAGCAGAAGACCCGGCGTTACGCGAGGTCATTATCGCGACCAACCCGACGGTGGAAGGCGAAGCGACGGCCCACTATATAGCCGAGATGCTGTCGGGGAAGGGGCTCAACCTCTCACGCATTGCGCACGGCATTCCAGTGGGCGGTGAACTGGAATACGTGGATGGCGGCACCCTCGCGCACGCCCTTGGCGGCCGCAAGGCCCTGGTCGACGAATAAGGAGGTGCGATCAGGGTGAGTGAAGAAGTTCAGGCGGCGACTCGGTTTGTCAGCACAGACGCAGATTTCCGGACTGCGCTTGGAATTTGCGCTGCCGCGCCGGTAGTTGCAGTTGATACGGAGTTCGTGCGCACGAACACCTACTATCCTGCACTTGGCCTGCTGCAGCTGAGTGATGGTAATACCTGCTGGCTCGTAGACCCGTTGGCGGTTGATGTCGCCGCCGCCGGGCCGCTTTTTGCCGACACCAACGTAACCAAGGTGCTGCATGCGTGTTCCGAAGATCTCGAGGTCTTTGCTCACGCCGTCGGTGTGCTGCCTGCTCCTCTCTATGACACTCAGATCGCAGCCGCCATACTAGGAGACGGGTTTTCGCTGAGCTACCAGGTCCTGATAGANCTCGAGCTGGGCGTGCATTTGGCTAAGGATCAGACTCGTTCTGACTGGCTTGCGCGTCCATTGACAGGCGAGCAGTTGCAATATGCTGCGCAGGACGTGTTCTACCTGGTACAGGCGTGGGAGAAGCAACGCCGGCGGCTGGGTGAGCGGGCTGCCTGGGTACAGGAAGAGTGTGCAAACTTCCCGACACCGCCTTCAGCTGCTGATCCAGCTGAGGCGTATCTGCGCATTAAGGGCGCTGGGAAGCTGGACGCAGATGAGCTGCATGTGCTTTGTGTGGCGGCGAGCTGGCGCGAGTCATTTGCCAGGGAACGGGATGTTCCGCGTTCGCGGGTTGCCGAAGACACAAGCCTGATCGCTGTTGCCAGGGGCGCCGATTCGCGTGGGGCGTTGTCGAAGGCGGGGATGCATCCTCGATCCCTACGGAAATACTCAGCGGACCTGCTTGAGATGGCACGAGCAGCGCGACGGGCAGGGCGCGGTGAGGCTTCACCACAATTGCCGCCGTATGTGCCGGGGAACAACAGCGCGCTTATGAAGACCCTGAAAGCTCATGTGGCTCGGCAGGCCCAACGGCTTGGTATCGACGTGCAGATGCTCGCAACGAGGCGGCATCTCGAAGCTCTGCTGAGTACCCGTGATGCCCGCGGTCAGGTGNAGTTGACCACGGCGCTAGCTGGCTGGCGGCGNCAGTTGGTCGGAGATGACTTGGTTGCGATTGCCAACGGAACCACCGATGGAGAACCCCTGTGACGTCGCAAACACCAATCGTCTGTAATGTATACAAAGGCAACAAAAAGGCAGACACCTACATCTACGTAGACAAACGCGAAGGCATCTCGCGGGTGCCTCCCGAATTGCTGGGGATCATGGGCGAACTGGAACTTGCCTTAACGTTTGTTCTGACTCCTGGGCGAACCCTCGCGCGCGAGGATCCTGCGGCGGTNGTGACCAATCTTAAGATCCAGGGATACCATCTGCAGTTGCCACCAGTGGACGAGTTGGCGCCATACCCGGATAAGCGTGGTTGATTGTGGCAGTTCCTGAACCTGAATACTGGAAGCGGAAAACCCTCGCCGAGATGACTCATATCGAGTGGGAGGCGCTCTGCGACGGTTGTGCCCGCTGCTGTCTGCACAAGCTCGAGGACGAAGACACGGGTGGCGTTTATTACACGGGGGTTGTCTGCCGCTATCTCGACGAGGGCGCTTGCCGATGCACCAACTATGCTGCGAGATCAGTGCTTGTACCTGAATGTGTGAAGCTGGACCTGGATCGGGTCGATGAGTTCGCCTGGCTACCGGATACGTGTGCGTACCGGCTCATCGCCGAGAGCAAGCCGCTGGGCTGGTGGCACCCACTGGTGTCCGGCGACCCTGATACCGTGCACGAGGCCGGTATCTCGGTCCGTGGGCGGGTCATTTCCGATGAGTACGTACCCGAAGATGCGTACGAGGAGTACATCATTCGCTGGGTGGACCAATAGTGACGGGACGGCTATGGATTATGTGATCGCCTGGCTGGTCTATGGCCTGGGTGGTGNAGGGCTGACGCTGGTCTGGTTCAAACTGACGGGGCNTATCCGTCACGGTGGCTGGCGTGATCTCGCACGCGGACTGGCAATGGTTCTGATATTCACACCCGGGCCGACCCCTGGGGCCGACGTTTACGCGCCTGCGGTTGTCGTCCTCCTTATGGGACTGATTTTCGACGGTGTTGATGCGAGTTTTGCGAGCGGGATTGCGTTGCTGGTTGCGTCCTTGGTCATGTTGCTTGTGCTCACCTGGCGTCAATTCCGGAGGTCGCGCCCGGTGTCCTGATGCGCTATATTCGCGCGCTTCAAACCCTGTGTTTACTTCATNATTCATCTCATTATTCGGTTGCATTACATATGAAATTTTCCAGTACTGACACATACATAGCGACTGAAGAGCTGCAGATGGCAGTCAATGCTGCCGCGACGCTGGAGCGTCCGCTGCTCATCAAAGGCGAGCCCGGTACGGGNAAGACAATGCTGGCCGAGGAAGTAGCCAAGTCGATGGACATGGAACTCATCGCCTGGCACATCAAGAGCACAACNAAGGCACAGCAGGGCCTGTACGAGTACGACGCNGTGTCGCGGCTGCGTGACTCGCAGCTGGGCGATGACCGCGTGCACGACATTCGGAACTACATCGAGAAAGGCAAGCTCTGGGATGCCTTCACGGCTGAGAAACGAGTGGTCCTGCTCATCGACGAGATTGACAAGGCAGACATCGAATTCCCGAACGATTTGCTGCTGGAACTCGACAAGATGGAGTTTCACGTCTACGAAACGGGTGAGACTGTCAAGGCGATCAACCGGCCAATTGTGGTGATCACCAGTAACAACGAGAAAGAACTGCCTGACGCCTTCCTACGCCGCTGTTTCTTCCACTACATCAATTTCCCCGATCGCGAGACCATGCAGGAGATTGTCGATGTCCACCATCCGGACATCAAGGGTGACCTCGTGAAAGAGGCCATGGAGATATTCTTCGACGTCAGGAAGGTTCCCGGGCTCAAGAAGAAGCCCTCTACCTCTGAGTTGATTGATTGGCTGAAACTGCTGATGGCGGATGACATTCCTGAGGAAATCCTCAAGAATCGTGATACTTCGAAGGCCATCCCTCCGCTCTACGGCGCGCTGGTCAAGAACGAGCAGGATGTCCAATTGCTCGAACGGCTGGCATTTATGAACCGACGGCAGGGCTCCTGAGAAGTACTCCCGCATTCCCCTTCGTTGACCAATCACAGCCCGGAGGTAACGGTCCATGCTCATCAACTTCTTCCTTGCACTGAAGAAGGCACGTATCCCGGTTTCAATTACCGAGCTGCTGCATCTGCTCGATGTGCTGAAGGCCCGTCTCGTCTATGCGGACGTTGACGAGTTCTATTACCTATCGCGCATGGCGCTCGTTAAGGACGAGCGCCATTACGACAAGTTTGACCGCGCGTTTTCCCAGTATTTCAAGGGTCTGGAAGATCTTGCCGGCATGATTGCCGCGCTGATTCCAGACGAGTTTCTGCGTCGTGAGTTCGAGAAGTCGCTCACGAAAGAAGAGCTGGAGAAGATTAAGTCCCTGGGTGGCCTTGAAAAGCTTATCGAAGCGTTCAAGCGCGAAGTCGAAGAAGCCGCGCGCGAAGGCGATCAGAAAGACAAAGAAGGCAAAGGCAAGAACGGTCGGGGCAAGGAAGGCGAAGACCGCAAAGGCAAGAAGCGCCGCGGCAAGCGGCAGTGGGACAAGCGCGACTATAAAGCTTATGACGATAATGTCGAACTGGGGACGCGTGGCCTGAAGATTGCTCTGCGCCGTCTGCGAAAGCTTGCCCGCACTGGTGCTGAAGACGAATTTGACATCAACACCACAATCGATAAAACCGCCAAGAATGGCGGACTGCTCGACATTATCATGCGGCCTGAACGCCGTAACACGGTCAAGGTACTCCTGTTCCTCGACAACGGCGGTTCGATGGACGCACACGTGAAAACCACGGAAGAGCTGTTTTCAGCCGCGCGTTCGGAGTTCAAACACCTCGAAACCTTCTATTTCCACAACTTTATCTACGATGGTGTCTGGAAAGAGCAGAATCGGCGCATGAATGAGCGCATCGATACGTTCGACATCCTCAACAAGTATGCGCACGACTATAAGTGCATCTTCGTGGGCGACGCCACGATGGCGCCGTATGAGATTACCCATGCTGGTGGCAGCGTTGAGCATTGGAATGAGGAAGCTGGCGCGCTCTGGATTCAGCGGGTGATGGATACCTATGATAAGTTGATCTGGATCAACCCGACTCCGCTTGACACCTGGGAGTACTCCACGTCTGTAGCTCTAACCAAGAAGCTGGTGGACGAACAGATGTATCCCTTGACGGTCCGTGGACTCGAAGACGGCATGAATTTCCTGACCAAATAGCGCGGCCGGACGGACTGTGAACTTGCCTCGTTATCACCAGGTATTGAGCAGACATGGCCGAGCAACGCCATTCCGGATTGTCCGATTCGCTTACAGCGGAACTGGACCGATGCATGGTCCGGGACCGGTTTGCACTCCGTAAGCTGATACAAAGTCGCGGCGGAAAGCGCGGCGTGGGTAAAGGGCATAGGCGTCGCGACCAGTCGGTCAAAGGTGGGCGCCAGTCGAAGGATAAGCGCCTTGCAGCCCGCATAGCGCGCTCGCAGGCCCTGGCCGAGTCCCGTCGGCAATCAGTTCCGTCGGTCACCTACCCTGAGCAGCTCCCCATCTCAGCACGTGTAGGGGAGATTCGGGCCGCTCTCGACAAGCATCAGGTTGTAATCGTTGCTGGTGAAACAGGGAGTGGCAAAACCACTCAGCTACCTAAGATCTGTCTTGAGGCAGGACGAGGCGTTTTCGGTGTTATTGGACACACTCAGCCGCGGCGCGTGGCCGCGCGAACCGTTGGCGCGCGAATCGCAGAAGAGGTAGGCGTGACCTTCGGCGAACAGGTTGGCTATCAGGTTCGGTTTACCGACAAAACTTCGCCCAATACCCACGTCAAGGTCATGACAGATGGGATACTGCTGGCGGAGACGCAGCACGACCGTTTCCTTGAGCAATACGACACACTGATCATCGATGAGGTGCACGAACGCAGCCTCAACATCGATTTCCTGCTCGGCTATCTGCGGCGCATCCTGCCCAAGAGGCCTGATCTGAAGGTGATCGTTACCTCAGCAACAATCGATGTGCAGCGGTTCTCTCGTCATTTTGGCAATGCACCCATTGTGGAGGTTTCCGGACGGACTTATCCGGTTGAGGTCAGATACCATCCCCTCGATGCAGACATCAAGAGCGTGGATGCAGATGAACTGCAGCAGCGGGCCATCGTCGAGGCGGTGCACGAACTGTTGCAGATGGAGCAGAATGCCAAGCGCCCGGTTGGGATTCTGGTGTTTCTCCCCGGTGAGCGGGAGATTCGAGAAACAGCTCAGTTGCTCCGTAAATCTGGGCTTGTGGGCCTCGAAATACTCCCACTGTACTCGCGCCTGGCGAACGCGGAGCAAAATCGGGTTTTCGCGGATTTCCGTGGGCGCCGGATTGTGCTCGCGACCAACGTTGCCGAGACATCGCTGACGGTGCCAGGGATTCGCTACGTGATTGACCCGGGAACGGCTCGTGTCTCTCGCTACAGTGTCCGCTCAAAGGTTCAGCAGCTTCCGGTTGAAAGGATCTCGCAGGCAAGTGCCAATCAGCGCAAAGGGCGCTGCGGGCGTCTTTCAGACGGTATCTGCATCCGCTTGTACTCGGAGGAAGACTTCGAAGAACGAGAGGCCTTCACCCAGCCGGAGATTATGCGGACGAATCTGGCTGCCGTCATTCTGCAGATGCTCATGCTGCGACTTGGGGACATTGGTGAATTTCCGTTTGTGGAGAAGCCGGATCAGCGCCAGGTGAACGACGGCTTCCACTTGTTGTTCGAGCTCGGAGCTGTTGACCACCAGCGCAAGATCACGCGGCTTGGCAAAGACATGGCGCGCTTTCCTGTGGATTTGCGTTTTGCCAGGATGCTCCTCGAGGGTGCCAAGCATGGTTCGCTTGCTGAGCTGTTGGTCATCACGAGTGCTCTGTCGGTTGCCGACCCGAGGGAACGCCCCTACGACGCACGTGACGCAGCTGACAAGAAACACGCTCGGTTTGAAGATGAGCAGTCTGACTTCACGGGGTTCCTGAACCTCTGGCAGTACTATGAGGGGCAACGCCAGGCTTTGTCCCAAGGAAAGCTGCGTAAGCTTTGTAGGCAGGAGTTTCTAGCATTCATGCGTATGCGTGAATGGCGCGATGTGCACCGCGAACTGACGGTGTTGTGTCGTGAGCAGAAACTGCATGTCAATGAAACTGCGGCGCCTTACGAGTCAGTGCACCGGGCGCTGCTGTCAGGTTTGCTCGGCTTCATTGGGTCGAAGAACGGTGAGCACGAGTACGCTGGCGCGCGCAATCGTCAACACTTCATCTTCCCAGGCTCCACACTGTTTAAACGTCGTCCGCGGTGGATCGTATCGTCCCAACTGACTCAGACATCGCGGCTATACGGCCGGGTTGTCGCGGCGATCGATAAGAGTTGGATCGAGCCGCTCGCGGATCATCTCGTCGAGCGTACTTACTCAGATGTTGGTTTTGAACCCAATCAAGGCGAGGTTCTCGCTTTCGAGGAAGTCACGCTGTACGCCCTGCCGATCGTGACTCGCCGCCGTGTGCACTATGGCGCGATCGATTCTGCCGAGGCACGCTCGGTGTTCATTCAGAAAGGCCTGGTGGAAGGTCTGCTACGTTCGCGCGCACCGTTTTACCGCCACAACTCAAAACTGCTCGAAGAGATCGATGCCCTAGAGTCGAAAGCTCGCAAGCGCGACATACGGGTTCGTAACAGCGTGTTATACGACTTCTACGACAAGCGCCTACCAGGGCACGTGTGCGGGCGAAGTGACCTGGATCAATGGCGCAAGGAGATGGAACGCCAGTCGCCCAAGCTACTCCATCTCCAGCGCGACAGACTGCTTGCCCGCAAGGTTGATCTCCCCGAAGCAGCCTTTCCCGAGGCGATGATCGTCGACGAGATGCGCTTGGCTCTCCATTACCATTTCGACCCGCAACACGAGGAGGACGGTGTTTCGGTAACCGTGCCTGTCGCAGTCATCCGCCAGATCCCGCAAGCACGTCTAGACTGGATGATCCCCGGGCTACTGCAGGAAAAGTGCCTTGCGCTTATTCGATCGCTACCAAAGTCCGTACGTAAGAATTTTGTACCGGCGCAGGACTATGTGGAGCGGGCCGTTGCATCCCTGAACTATCAGGGGCGGCCGCTTGTGGAAACACTGGCTGAGCAACTCTTTCGCCTAACCGGTGTGCGTGTAGACGCAGCCGATTTCAAGGAAGCGTCGCTGGCCAACCACCTGCGGATGAACATCCGAGTTGTCGGGCGCGATGGCAAGATACTGGGATCCGGACGTGATCTGACTCGACTGCGTAAGGAGTTTGCGGCTGACGCGGCCAGTGATGTTGGGGCAGGCTCCCCGCACGCGCTCGAGCGCAAGGCCCTGCGCAGTTGGGACTTTGGTGATCTGCCTGAACATGTAGAACTGAGCCGTGGTGGTTTCAAAGTACGTGCTTATCCCGCACTGATGGATGAGAAAGACTCGGTCGCTATTATGTTGCACGACTCGCCGTTGGTGGCACGTGCAAACATGACCGCAGGGCTCGTACGCCTGCTGCGGTTGCGCCTCGCAGATCAGGCCCGTTACGCGACAAAAAACGTGCCTGGCTTCAAGCGGTTCTCGCTTTACTACGCGACCATTGGCAATGTGGATGAACTACTGGACGACATTGTCGGGGCGGCCTTTCGCTACACCTTCTGTGAGGACCGGCCCCCGATCCGCACTCAGGCAGATTTCGAACGACGTCTCGATGATCGCGGAGCACTATTCGAGCGCCTGAATAGAGTAGGGCTGCTTGTGGGAGACGCTTTAGAACAAGCGCATGAAATCCGCAGGCAACTGGAAAGCCCAGTGGCGGCGCGCTTCCCGGAGGCAAGCGAAGACCTATCTGAGCAGTTGATGGGGATGTTGGGGCCGGGCTTTCTGCGCCGGACGCCTTATCACTGGCTTACGCAGTTGCCCCGCTACCTCAAGGCCGCGCGGTACCGACTCGAGAAACTCCCAGAGACGGTCCTGCGCGATGGCGAGAGCATGGCGGAGGTACGGCGGCTCGCAGAACGACTGGATGGCCTCACCGGACCGTTGCGTTTCAGCCCGGAATGTGAGCCAGACGTTCTACAGTACCGGTGGATGTTGGAAGAACTGCGCGTCTCTTTGTTTGCACAGCAACTGGGCACAAGCCTGCCTGTATCTGGTAAACGTATGGATAAACAATGGGAAAAGGTTCGTATGAGCGGGGGCGGCTCGGCATGAGCTCTTGGCTGACTGCTTCTGCTCGCCGCATCCCTGACTTTGCCAGCGCGGGCTGAGCGAGACGAGCTTCGGGGCCTCAATTGGCCTGCCTAGGCCATGAACGATAGCCTCGGCAAGGTCTTGCTGAAGCCTGCGGCGAAGAGATACCGGAAGACCATGCCGCGCTTTGTGCCTGCCTGTATCGGTAATTTCTTTAGCAATCTTGGCGAGTTCGTGTTGACTTACTGGCGCCAGAGAGTGTCATCTTTGGCGAGCGTTACATATTTTTTGGGGTGCTTAGCTGCAGCGCCGAGCGTTCCTGCTCAATGATCAGGAAATAGTCGATATGTTTGACGAAGACTTGTAGAAAGTTTTCGTTTTTAGCGCGCTTTTCTACATTTATGCATGAAGTAGTAGCGCTAAATGCTTGTCATGATTGGGGTTTCAGAGTAATTTATTGCAACTATTCTGCGCGGGGGCGAGGGAGAGCATTGGGTGCGCCGCAGCAAGATGATCAGGGGCAGGTACTCGTTTGCGATCCAACAACGAGCACCCGCCGGACCCTTGTAGAAACGCTGAGCGTTGCTGGCTATGCAGTTTCGGAAACTAGCAGCACGGACGACTGTATTGCCGCGATCGATGCCGAGATGCCGGATGCCCTCGTCATCGACGTCACTAACCCCTCTGTGGACTCATTGGGCTTTACTCTGAAGCTGCGGGATCGGGCCCCGGAGCTGCCAGTTGTGGTGCTCTATGAGCAAGGGCGCGAAGGTGAGGTCCGACCCTTGCTTCAGGCTGGCGCCAGCGACTTTATGACCGCGCCACTCAACGAGCCGACATTGCTACTCCACCTGGTGCGCAGGAACGTGGATCAGCGCGCCCAACTAGACGCACTGGCCCGGATCGAGGCTGGCCTGGAAGAACGTAATCGTGCGCTAGATGAGAACCTCCGTGTACTTGAACGGGATCAGCAGGCGGGGTTTCGAGTTCAACAATCGCTTATGCCACCCACCCCCTATACAGTGGGGGATGTCACGTTTAGGCACTATCTGCGCCCCTCTCTGATCCTTAGTGGCGACTTCATCGACTATTTCGAGTTGCGTGATGGTCGGCTGCTTTTCTTCATTGCTGATGTCTCCGGCCACGGAGCCTCCAGCGCATTTGTCACCGTGTTGTTGAAGAGTCTGTCCCGGCGTCTTCTGCGCGAATTTGACAAGCTGGGCTTCACCGGGACCGCATCCATGTTGGAATGGTTCAACCAGGAGTTGCTGGCCTGCGAACTTGAACAGCATTCCACGATGTTCCTCGCTATTTTCGATGCCGTCGGGGATCAACTCCAATACAGTAACGCCGCGCACTTCCCTGCTACTATTTTAAGTAGCGAAGAGGGAACCGACTATTTGGAGATTGGTGGGCTGCCCCTTGGGCTTTACAAGGGTGCTACCTATGATGAAAAGGTCATTTCGCTACCCGAAGTCTGCTCTCTGAATTTGTTTTCCACTTCGACGTCACTCATAGCGTTACTTGGATGCCCCTTGTGATAACCGAGCTCTGCATAGTGCTCAACCCCAGAATCCATACGAATTAATACTTTACTTACACGCTTCTCGGGAAACAATTGCGTCGCGCTCTCATCTGATACAACGTTTATCTTCTTCATTAATTCTCTGACTGTTTCATCACCTAAGTACCCATCGGAGAAATAATCATCGTTTATTTCTCCGAACAATAACATTATCGCGACACAATACGGTAGACTATGATCCGCTGTTTCCCTGTTGAGCGGGCTCCATTTTTCGCGTACATCCGCCATTACATTCACTCCAAATTGGAAAGTGCGCACCTCAACTTCGGAAATCTTGTGGATCGAATCAATATCAGATCGTAGTTCTAAAATGCATTCTAACGCAGTTTGGGCAACTGATCCTACTGCGAAATGCTTCATGCTTGCCTGCATGATGCGAAACGGTTCTTCTTTGCCACCAAACTTGCCTAGTTCGAACTCACCAGATATTCCGTGGAAAAAACCTCTAGGACCGTCAAAGATATTTAACGGACCAGTCATACCTTGCTTCGCTAGAGATGCCGAGAAAACACCATTGCGAACTCCGTTGGCAGCCGCGCAACCTTTCCACATTGACACTTCCCCAAAGCGGACTTCACCTAGGGTTATGTTCGACGCAGTTGTAAGAGCGATAGCATTGGCGGTTTCGTCCTGAGACAAACCCATTACTTTACATGCGGAGCACGTAGAGGCAATTGCTATGGCTATGGATTGATCAAATCCGTAGTCGCGAAACGGTACTCGGTCAGCCAATCTAGCATAGATTTCCCATGCGATAACAGAACCTAACAGGACTT